>JAPYTP010000118.1:9256-17520 GCA_029941885.1 Myxococcota bacterium | reverse complement strand
GGTACTTGCTGTGCTTTTTGAAGTGATGAACCAAGAATAAGGGACCCCTTTATCTAAAGTCGCTTTAGTAGTAGTTGTGGTTAATCCTGTTTTATTAATCACTGTACTAGTATTTAAATTAGTAATCTTTAAATCATATGTGTTGGTATCAGCTGAAGCTGTCCAGGCAAAAGTAACTTCACTCTGGGTGTCAGAAATACTCGCTCCTGTCTCACAAGTCTTATTGTTTGCAGGTGCTGTTAAAGTAGATTTACCAGGTGGATTGATCACAGGAGGACCACCACCACCTCCTCCGTCGCCAGAGTCATCGCCTCCACCGCCACAGCTTATAAGAGTTAGTGTAAAAAGAAAACTAAAAAACTTTACTGTGCTTCTCATCTTTTTACAATTTTAAAGGTTTTTCTAACCGTTGGTCCATCCAAGGTTATTAAGTAAACTCCTGCTGGCACTCCACTTAAATCTAATTCTGTTTTTCTTGTGTCTAAGATCTTCTGATCTCTAGTAAACACCAGATCTCCTTTTGTGGTAAATACACTCATCGTAACTCCTGTGTCCTGACCATGAACAAAGACATCAACCTCACCCGCATCGGCATCAGCGGCGAAACGACGGAAAACCCGGGCTTTTTGATGGGGAATTTCTCCATCCCGCCCGGAGGAAAAATTCGCCGCCATTTCAACGTCAACGCCGATCTCGCCATGTACAAGGTCAAGGGTCAGGGACGCCTTCTCGTCGGCCCCGACCACGAGGCCATGAAGGGAGCGCGCGCGGTCGAGATCGTCGAGCAGCTGCAATCCGCTCGCGACAACGGCGAGCTCCCCTCGGTCACCTCACCCGGGAAATGGTTCTAGTCGGCGCGGGGTGACGGACGACGCCTACTCCGGTGTCGAGCCTTCTACCCACTGACCGTGTTCCCGAATGAGATCGACGAGTCGATCGGTCGCCTCAGCCTCGGGTACCGCGCGCGCAACGACCTGCTTCCCGACGTAGAGCGTGACCTGCCCGACGCCCGAACCTACGTATCCGAAATCGGCATCCGCCATTTCGCCCGGCCCGTTCACGATACAGCCCATGATCGCGATCTTGACGCCCTTCAGGTGATCCGTCCTGCCCTTGATCCGCGCGGTGATCTCTTCAAGATCGAACAGCGTTCGGCCACAGGAAGGGCACGAGATATACTCGGTTCGAGTCGTTCTCTGCCTCGCCCCCTGAAGCACGCGATAGGCGAGATCGATCGCCGGCGCTGCACCGACCCGCGAGTCGATCGAGACCATGTCGCCGATCCCATCACATAACAAACTGCCCAGTCTGACGGAGGCGTCGAGTAACTCGGATACGGGCACCCCGACGAGTTCGATACTTTTCGTCTCGACCGCCTCGACATACTGTCGCAGGACGATCGGAAGTCGAGCGGCACCGCGATCTGCCAGCGCAGACGAGAGCACGCGATAGTCGTGGAGGGATGCCGCGGTTCCGAGGCTCAACGCTGCGGTCGTCGCATCGACACCTCCAGCGAAGATCCGCCCCACGAGAGCAGGGATCTCATGATCGACCGCCTGGAGCTCCCATTCGATCGGGATACCCTGGCGTCGGGCGGCCTCTCGCGCTCCAGTGATCGACGCGTCCTTCGCCGAGGCCGAGAGAGAGACGACCCAACGACCGATCTTCACCCCCGAATCGAGCGGTCTGGAGGCCTGCTCGAGATCGGCGTCCGCGAGCAGGACTCGGAGTGAGATCGGCATATCGAGGCCAACGGCCGCGAATTCATTGGCCAGATCCACCAGGTGCTCGAACGGACCGATCCCGACTAGCAACGACTCGCATTCGATATCCCGCAAGGCCGAAAGATCCATCGCCAGCCGGGCCGCCACCTCGGCCGGTCGATCGAGCGCGCCAGGCAGATCGAGTTCGACACGAATCGGTTCTTCCCCGCCGATCGGAAGTCCAGCCCAGTCCGTTCGGTCGGTGTCGCGGCGCGCGTGCCCGAAACGGTTCGCGATCGGCGCGGACATCACGTCGATCTTCTCGGTCCGCGTCGCCCGATCCCGAGCGACGCGTTCCGCCCGCTCCGCGATTTCGCGGGCGACCGGTATTTCGCGCACCGGATCTTCGGTTAGTGATACGCGAATCGTGTCTCCCAGACCATCCTCGAGAAGCGACCCGATGCCGATCGCACTCTTGATGCGCCCATCCTCGCCATCCCCCGCTTCGGTGACACCCACATGGAAGGGATAGGACGGCTCGCCGGGCGAACGCGCGTCCAGCCTCGCCGCCAGCAGCCGGTAGGCCTGGATCGCCACCTGTGTATTGGACGCCTTCATCGAAAAAATGATGTCCCGATAGGACTCGTCCTCACAGACGTCGAGAAACTCCAGGGCGCTCTCGACCATCCCCTCCGCTGTATCGCCATATCGGTTCATGATGCGATCGGATAGGGATCCATGATTGGTCCCGATGCGCATCGCAACGCCGAGTTCCCGGCATCGCACGACCAGCGGACGAAAGCGCGTGTGAACTCGAGCGATCTCCGCTTCGTATTCGGAATCGTCGTAGTCGCGAATCTCGAATTTCTTCTTGTCCGCGTAGTTGCCCGGATTGATCCGAACCTTCTCCACCGCCTCCGCCGCAATCAGGGCGGCGTTCGGTGTGAAGTGAATATCAGCAACCAGCGGGACTTCGATACCCCGTCCGTCGAGCGCTCTTCGAATCTCTCGCAGATTCTCAGCATCCCGAATCGAGGGAGCCGTCACACGAACGATCTCGCAGCCGGACTCCACCAGCCGAATCGTCTGTTCGACGGTCGCGGCGGTATCCATCGTGTCCGTATTGGTCATCGACTGGATGCGAATCGGGTTGTCCCCGCCGATCTCGACCTCCCCGACCCGCACAACCCGGGTTCGGCGACGAACCGGTCTGAAGAAATCAACGGTCCCCGAGGCGGCGCCGACAGATGGGGGAGAATCAGAAAGCACCGTGCGGGAAGCCCCGTTCATCAGTCGCCCACAAGCTCGTTGAAGCGGGCGATCGCCTCTTCGAGTTTGCTGGGATCCTTGCCTCCAGCCTGGGCGAAATCCGGGCGCCCACCCCCGCTACCGCCGACCACCGCCGCCACTTCGCGAATGAGGTCTCCGGCCTTGAGTCGATCGGTCAGGTCTTTCGTCACACCGATGGCCAAGAGCGCTTTCTTCCCATCCGCCGCCGCCAGGCACACGACACCTGTTCCAAGCCGGTTCCGGAAATCGTCGACCATCGTGCGCATCGCCTTCGCGTCGACATCTTCGACCTTCCCGGCAATCGACTTGGCACCGGCGATGCCCGAGAGTTCGCGTGCAGACGAAAAGAGATCTCCTCCGCCCCCTCTCCCGGTTTTCCGAGCACGAAGATCATCGATCTGCCTCTGCGCTTCCTTGCGTTCGTCGAGCAACTTCGCGACGCGTCCCGGCAATTCGCTGAGCGGGACCTTCAGCCGATCCGCCGCTGCAGCCGCGAGCCGTTCCTGCTGGCGGATCTGCCTCCGCGCCCCGATGCCCGTGAGTGCTTCGATTCGTCGGACCCCCGCGGCGATACCGGTCTCGGAAACGATCTTGAACAATCCGATGTCGCCCGTCGAACGGGCATGGGTTCCGCCGCACAGTTCGGTGCTGCAATCGCCGAAGGAGACGACTCGTACGAGGTCGCTGTACTTTTCGTCGAAGATCGCGATCGCCCCGGCCTGGATCGCCGCGGAATAGTCCATCTCCCGTGTCGACCCCGCCTGATTCGACTCGATCATCACGTTCACTCGGTCCTCGATCTGATCGAGCTCTTCCGGAGTGAGTGGAGAATCGTGCGTGAAGTCGAAGCGCAGGCGCTCGGGACCGACGAGCGAACCCTTCTGCATGGCCTGCTCGCCGAGGGTTTCCCGAAGCGCCGCATGGAGGAGGTGGGTCCCAGTGTGATTGCGGACGGTCGCCTCGCGTGACGCCACGTCGACCTCGAGCCGCGCGTCCTGATCGACCGACACCTCACCCGAAACGACGACACCCCGATGGACGAAGAGACCTGCCACGGGCTTCTGCACGTCGTGGATCTCGACTTCACCGGACTCGGTCGTGATGCGACCGCGGTCCCCGACCTGCCCGCCGCTCTCGGCATAGAACGGCGACTCTTCGAAGATCAGTTCGACTTCCTCGCCCTTCGCGGCGCTCGATGCCGGCTCGCCGTCCTTCAACATCACCGCGAGCGATGCGTCGAACTCGAGCGCCTCGTAACCGCGGAAGCTCGTCTCGACGTCCGATGCGATTCGGCCATAGACCTCCTGGATTGCGGTGTCTCCACTGCCTTTCCAGGCCGCCCGCGCCCGTGCCTTCTGCTTGGACATGGCTGTATCGAAGCCCGCCTGATCGAGGGACATGCCGTGGCCGATCAGAATGTCCGCGGTCAGATCGATGGGAAACCCGAACGTGTCGTAGAGCCTGAAGACGGTCTCCCCCGGCAGCGTCTCGACACCCTTCGCCTTGAGCTCCCCGATCTCGCCGTCGAGTAGATCCATGCCCTTCGTGAGCGTCTCGAGAAATCGCTCCTCCTCGCGACGAATCCGGTCCGTGATGAAGGCTCGGCGCTCTCCGAGTTCTGGATAGGCCTCGCTCATCTCGTCGATCACGGCATCCGCCACCGAGTGGATGAAGGGCGTGTCCCGCCCGAGCAATTTCCCGTGTCGAGAGCCTCGGCGAAGGATTCGACGCAGGACGTATCCGCGTCCGCCATTGCTCGGAAGTACCCCGTCTCCGATCAGGAACGTGAGCGCCCTCGCGTGGTCCGCGACGACCCGAAGCGAAACGTCCTGCTCTTCACTCGATCCGGGATTCACGTTCGTCAGTTCACCTGATCGCGCGATCAACGGCGTGAACGAATCCGATTCCCATGTCGAACGAACGCCCTGCAGCACCGCAGCCCATCGCTCGAGGCCTCCACCGGTGTCGATCGAAGGCTTCGGCAGCGGGGTCATCTCGCCGGACGCATCGCGATTGAACTGCATGAAGACCAGATTCCAGATCTCCATGAATCGTCCGGTTTCGCTCGAAGGGTCGTCATTCGGATGGTCCGGGAGCGCACCCCAGTCGAAATGGATCTCCGAACACGGTCCACACGGTCCCGTTTCACCCATCGACCAGAAATTCTCCTTTTCGTCGAGGCGGTACAGCCTCGACTCGGGAATCCCGATCTTGTTCTTCCAGAGATCGTAGGCCTCGTCGTCGTCCTCGAAGACGGAGACCACGAGATTCTCCGGGCTGAACCCGACGCCCTCGGTCAAGAGCGTCCATGCGGACTCGATCGCCTCTTCCTTGAAATAGTCGCCGAAGGAAAAATTACCCATCATCTCGAAGAAGGTGTGGTGGCGCGGCGTGCGACCGACGTTCTCGAGGTCATTGTGTTTGCCCGATACGCGCATACATTTCTGCGAAGTCGTGGCGCGCACATAGTCACGCGTCTCTTCGCCGAGGAAGGTTCGCTTGAAGGGGACCATTCCAGCGTTCACGAACATCAGCGTCGGGTCGGATTCAGGTACGAGGGAGGCGCTCGACACGCGGCGATGGCCGCGCTCCTCGAAGAAGCGAAGGAAAGTCTCGCGAATCTCCCGGGACGGGAGCGACATGGGGCACCTCTTGGCAATATTGCGGCGGGAATATAGCGGGCCCCCGCGAGGAATCTCGGTCTCGGCGACCGGTCGTAGACAGCCCCAGAAGTCCGAATCCGACCAGGAGTCCTACGCCCGGTTCGGGCACCACGTGGAAATTCACGCCGAAGCCCGCGCTCGCGAACCCCGAGGCGTCTTCGAAGCCGCGCAGATCCGTCAGCGGATAGAACTCCAGCGGATAGGTATCTGCCCCGAGTATCCCGCTCAGCGCGAAATACCCACCAACCCCCCATCCCCCACCGTCGTGTCACGCAGGTCGATTTCGAACAACACACCGCTCGAGACCCCGAGCAGCATTGCGTACGCCACAACATCGGAATTGACCGCACCGCCTGCCGCGAAGAGCGACAATTCGGCCAACTCCGCGCTCAGCGAGATCGCCAACGCCAAGGGACTTGCTCGATCGACCGTGAAGATGATCGACAGCCGTGAATCCGCACTGACCTGTGCACGCGACAGAAAACCGGGGTCGAAGACTCCCCCCGATCCACCGCCCCGTCGACCCAGAGGACACCATCCGCAGAGAATCGGATCTCGGAATCCTGTAGGGCCTCGCCCGTCGCATTGCTGAGGTCACCGAATCCGAGCCCGTCGACGATCGCCTCGTTGAAGACGCCCAGCGAGGTCGACTCTTCGCCTTCTGCGCGGCTATCCGTGCCGAGGCCAACGACGTCGACGAAAGTCGAGACCACCGTCGTTCGCGAGATCTCGTCGATTGTCGTCGCGCGCACCATCTAAGCGAACACGAGAATCGAAAGGGAAAGCAGGGTGACTGAGACGAATTGCGCGAAGAATCCGAAATGCATGGGCCACTCCGATCGAGGGAATGGGTTCCATGCTATGTGGCGAGCGACGGACGTTAGTCGCACACGAACGCAAACGATTCTCCGGAAGTGGTGTTTTCGCGCGAGTAGAGACAACCACGGTCCCGATCGAAAACTTCGACGCTGCGCTCGAGTCAGCCGAACCAGTATATTTTCCGATAGGGAAAGTCTGTCTCTTTCGGCTGGGCGGACAAGTGGGGCGGGGGGTTAGAAGCGATCGATATTGAAATCGTCATCGCCCAACAGATCGTGGTCGCCGACGCTATCGGGTTTCTCTTCCTCTTCGGCCTCGTCGCCGGCGAAGTCGGTCCATTCGGAGTCCGAGGTAGACGCGATCCCTCGGAATCGCAGCGCGAAGTCATCGGGATTCGACACGTGCTTGAGGGCTTCGTCGTACGAGACGAGGCCAGCCTTCACATGACTCATCAGCGACTGATCGAACGTCTGCATGCCATAGGTCGTGTGCCCCTTGGCGATCGCATCCGGCAATTCCTTCGTTCGATCCTTGTCCCCGATCAGCTCGCGCGTGAATGCCGTGGACACGAGCACTTCGAGAGCCGGTACTCGACCTTTTCCGTCCGCACGCGGGACCAGACGCTGGCTGATCACGGCCCGGAGGATCGTCGACAGCTGCAGGCGAACCTGTTTCTGCTGGTAGGGCGGAAAGACGGAAATGATGCGATTGATCGTCTCGGTCGCGTCGAGAGTATGCAGCGTGCTCATCACCAGGTGGCCGGTCTCGGCAGCGGTCAGGGCCGTTTCGATCGTTTCGAAATCACGCATCTCACCCACGAGGATCACATCGGGATCCTGGCGAAGCGCCGCGCGCAGGGCCGCCGAGAACGAGTGGGTGTCGACGCCGATCTCACGCTGGTTCACGATCGATCGCCGGTCGCGAACCAGGAACTCGATGGGATCCTCGATCGTCATGATGTGGCTGGTCCGCTCGCTGTTGATGTGCTCGATCATCGCAGCGAGCGTGGTCGACTTGCCGGAGCCCGTCGTCCCTGTCACGAGGACCAGACCGCGCTGTTCCTGGCTGATCTTCTCGATCACCTTTGGCAGGAAGAGCTGGTCGATCGTCTTCACACCGAAGGGGATCACTCGAAAGACGATGCCCACGGTTCCGCGTTGCTGAAAGACGTTGACGCGAAAACGACCCAGGCCGGGTATCCCGTAGGCGAGATCGGCTTCACGCTGCTCGTCGAAGCGCGCCTTCTGGATCGGGTTCATGATCGAGAACGCAATCTTCTGGAGTTCGTCGGGAAGAACCCGCTCGCCATTTTTCAGCGGCACCAGCGCGCCATCGACGCGGAACATGGGGGGAAGACCCGACTTCAGATGAATATCGGAGGCTCCGCCCTTGATCGCGACTTTCAAGATCTCGTTGAGTTCCATGCTGCGCCTCGAAAGCCCCCGACTCTGCTCGGGATTCTTGATCTGAACGGCAGAGTTCGTCCCCCTGTTTCGACCGTCTGACCCGCTTCCTTGAGGAGCGGAAGCGCATCGCGCCCTCCGGAAATCAATCGAGCCGATTGCCTCCTCCGGGTGCAATCAACGGGTCAAGGCCTCGCAAAATATGTTATTTTCCCCACACTTCGCAAGTTTTGGGCCGGAGCGCGGCCGCGTTCCATCGAGTGTTCCCGAAAACGAGCGGGCGAGAGCCACACACTCGTGGCCTCGCCCGCTTGCTCCCGTCTGGTTCTCTCTCGTCGGGTGTGCTCGCCTGATGTCCGATCAAGTGTCCGATCAAGTGTCCGATC
>JAPYTP010000118.1:6392-9156 GCA_029941885.1 Myxococcota bacterium | reverse complement strand
TGTCCGATCAAGTGTCCGATCAAGTGTCCGATCGAGTATCTGATCGAGATCAATCGTCGTCGGAGATTCCCTCGCCGTCCCCCACCTCTTCGGTTCCACCGGAGGCGGGGGCCGTTGCCGGCACCGCCATCTTGAGACCCTTGGCGAGGTAGACCTCCTCGGACAATCGCAATGCCATGTCGGGGTTCTCCTTCAGGAAGGTTCGCGCCTTCTCACGCCCCTGACCGATCCGCTCGCCACCGTACGAGTACCAGGAGCCGCTCTTCTCGACGATTCCTTCATCGACCCCGAGGTCGATCAGATCGCCCTCCTTCGAGATCCCCTCGTTGTACATGATGTCGAACTCGGCCTGCCGGAAGGGCGGCGCCACCTTGTTCTTGACCACCTTGACGCGCGTTCGATTGCCCGTGACCTCGTCACCCTCCTTGATCGCCGCGATCCGCCGAACGTCGATGCGAATCGACGAGTAGAACTTGAGCGCATTGCCACCCGTCGTCGTTTCGGGGCTTCCGAACATGACTCCGATCTTCATGCGAATCTGGTTGATGAAGATGATCGTCGCACCCGACTTCGACACGGTCCCCGTCAACTTGCGCAGGGCCTGACTCATCAATCGCGCCTGCAGACCCACGTGGGTATCGCCCATCTCACCTTCGATCTCGGCCCGCGGCACCAACGCTGCCACCGAATCCACCACGACCAGATCGATCGCTCCCGACCGCAGCAACACATCCGCAATCTCGAGCGCCTCTTCACCTGTATCGGGCTGGGAAACGAGGAGCTCTTCGATATGCACTCCCAATCGGCGGGCATAGTTCACATCGAGGGCGTGCTCGGCGTCGATGAACGCCGCCACTCCGCCGATCTTCTGCATCTCCGCGATCGCGTGCAGAGTGAGCGTCGTTTTCCCACTCGATTCCGGGCCGTAGATCTCGACGATCCGACCGCGTGGGAATCCTCCGATTCCGAGCGCGATATCAATGCTCGGCGCACCGCTCGAGAAGTACGGGATCTCGTGGTTGACCGCGTCATCGGTCATCTTCGTGATCGCGCCCTTGCCGAACTGCTTCTCGATACTCGACACAGCGAGTTCGATGGCCTTTGCCTTTACGTCTTCCGCGACGCCTCCGCGTTCGACCTTTGCCTTGGGTGTTACCGTCTTTCCTCGTGCCATCGTCTCGTCCTCCCGGTTCTCTCTTTGTCTGTCTTGTCTGTCTTGTCTGTCGAAATCTCTATGGGTCTGTCTAGATCTGTGTGAATCTGCCTGACCATCTGGTCATCTGGTCATCTGGTCATCTGGCTATTTCTGTGTCTGCTTCCAAGTCCGACGATCTCGCGGCTCCTGCCGATGACCTCAACTTTTTCCCGCGCCCACGACTGTCGCCTACGCTCCGGGCGCAGACCCACCGCCCCCTCTCCGCAGGAGGCTCGGGCCGACCAACTCGACCCCGAGCATGCTTCGGCGAATCCAATCCAGACCGACCTGTGCGGTCAACCGGCGATGTCTGCTTCGGTCCACCTGAAAAACAAAGGAATCGGCATGGGTCCCGTCGTTCGTCGCAAGGGCGATCCAGACCAGGCCGACGGGCTTTTCAGCGGTACCGCCATCCGGTCCCGAGATCCCGGAAGTCGCCACCCCGAAATCACTTCCGAAGCGCGACCGCACGCCCTCGGCCATCGCCCGCACAACCTGTTCGGAGACAGCACCCTCGCGAGCGATCATGCTCTCCGGAACACCGAGCATCGCGGCTTTGGCCTCGTTCGAATAGGACACGACGCCGCCCAGGAAATATGCGGAGGAGCCGGGTACATCCGTGAATCGCTCGGCGATCAATCCACCGGTACACGATTCGGCCGTCGCTACCGTGAGCCCTCGCTCGGTCAGGAGCCCGCCGACGACACTCTCCATCGTGTCGGTTCCCTCACCGTAGACGACGGGCCCGAGACGCTCGCGAATTGCGCGGGTCGCCTCGGCGATCCTCGCGTCGGCCTCGCTCGCAGTCCTCGCTCGCGCGACCGGACGCAGGAAATTGTCGGGAAAGCTCGTCCGAAAGCCGAGCTCGACGTCGCCGTCACGCATCAGATCGAGCAACTCCGCCTCGAGCGATGACTCCCCCAATCCGAAAGTGGCGAGTAGCCCCGCCCGCACCACATGCCGCTCCGCTGCCCCTTCGCCGGACGTCAGTTGTTCTTCAATCCGTGGCAAGACCTGCTCCTCCATCATCCGATCGAGCTCCCGCGGAACCCCCGGCATCGCGAAGAAAGTCGCCCGGCCCTCACTAACCGAAAAACCGGGCGCCGTTCCGATCGGGTTGGGCAGAACGTCGGCTCCCGTCGGGAAATAGGCTTGCTTCCGATTCGTCTCCGCCATTTCGCGGCCGACCTTCGAAAAGAAGGCCTCGATCACAGCGAGGGAAGTCTCATCGAGTTCGAGCTTGCGACCCAAGGTCTCGGCCAGGACCGCGGTCGTCAAATCGTCACGCGTCGGGCCCAGTCCGCCAGAGACAAGAATGAAATCACTCCGCTCCGCCGCCTGTAGGAACGCGTTCCGCATGTCGGTCGGATCGTCCAGAACCGACACTTGATGACGGCAGTCGAGATCCAAAGACAACAAGCTCTCGGCGATCCGCGCCTTGTTCGAATCGACGATCTCGCCGCGCATCAGCTCATCCCCGATCGTGATGATCTCGGCCCTCACGCGACTCCCCAGAGCGGTACTTGCGACCCGAGGATCGACAGAGATGCCAAGAGAGATGCCAAGAGA
>JAPYTP010000118.1:0-6292 GCA_029941885.1 Myxococcota bacterium | reverse complement strand
AGAGATGCCAAGAGAGATGCCAAGAGAAGTGTCCCTCCATGAATTCCGGCGACAACGTCGTCCGCCATGACACCGAGGCCCCCCTCGAAGCGATGTTCCGCCCACCGGACGGCCCCCGGCTTCCAGACATCGAACAGTCTGAATAGGACGAATCCGGTCACGACCCAGAAAAAGAACGGAAGAAAATCGCCAGGCGCCTGCACCCGCCCAGAGGAAGGGCTCGCCAGCCCGAAGAAAAGCAGCGGCGACAGGGTGATCAACTGACCGACGACCTCGTCGATGACGATACGACCGTCGTCGTGATGGCCGAAATCGAGTTCTGCTCGGCCCGAGGCCCAGACACCCACCATGAAGAGCATCAGCACGCCAAGCGAATAGACCAGACCGAGCGCGATCGGACCGGCCGACGAGGAGACGGCCAGCGGCCCGACTCCAAGCGCACGGGCAGCGAAAGCGACACCCACGAAGAGCAGGGCGCCGAAGAGCGATCCGACCGTCCCGGGCGCGCGTGGGAAGTATCCGAGGCCACCGACCACGGCGATCCAGCGCGACCACCCACCGCCCCGTACCGCACCGCGAGAATTTCCTTGCAAGGCGAAATGAGAAGCGAAATGAGCCACGGATACGAGTCGGCCCCCCGGCCGAGAGGGGCCGCGAGCGGCATCGACCGATGGATGGATTCCGCTGATTGGAAGGGTTCGGCGTCTGATGGGAAATCCCACCTAATCGGGACCGCGGATCCGTGAATCTGCGGTTTCTTCGTCGCGGGGGGGCGTCGAGTCCCCGGGAAAGTAGCCTGGAGGTTCTCGAACCGTCAATCCAAAAGGCGAAAATTTGACGAAAACTGGTTGCCCGGTCCACCACTCTCGCCGGGTACAGGTGAACTCACAGTGCGCCGATGAGAAGCAACCGATGCGCAACCTTCCCGATCCGTCCCGAAAGTCGCCAGATGTCCCGCTGGATGCCCTGTGCGGAGACTGGGGGCGACGCAATTCTGGCGATTTCGTGAGCATGCTGCTCGAATTGGCACGTGCCGAACGCGGGTTCCGCTTCTACGACGGAACCGACGCCCGCCGGCGCCCTCTCGCAGATCGAGCCCATCGCGCGCTCACGAGCGAGTTGGGCCGCGCCGGGGTGGTCGAATTCTTCCTCGACGAGCGGGGATTCCGCCTCGACGGAGTCGACCCACCGATCGAATCGACGGGAGCGCTGGCGGGCCTCGAGAAAGCCCTGCGAAACCATGGCCTGAGGCGACTTCGAATCGATCCCAGCTTGACGCGAGATGCGCTCGTCGGCTTCCTCGACCTGCTCGGTGGGGCGACCGGTCGCTACCTGAGCCCCGACCATTTCGCGCGCACCCTGGCGGCTCGGGACACACGCGGAATCCGCATCAACGAGATGGACTCACCGGGTCCGACGACGGCTCCCGATCTCCGCGCAACACCGCCGCGGGCCGCCGTCTCCCTCGCATCGACGATGCTCGCGGATCTCGACACCGCGACGATCGAACGCCCGGCCGGGAACGATGAACCGACGCTCGAAAATGCACCTCTCGAGTCGCCCTCGGTTCAAGATCGTGGAGAACGTTTGCGCGCACGATTGATCGAACTCGACGCGACGATCGACGACGACGACTACCGAAGCCGCGTCACGGATATCGTATCCTGGGCCGAAGATCTCTGGAACGACGAATTGGTCGACGAGAACTACCGCGCGATGTTGGTCCTCGCGGATCACGCGGTCGGTCACGGCGGGCGGACGGAGGCCCAGGCACGCGCCGCCGCGGCCGCCTTCGCAAGCCTCGCCTGCAAAGATCGCCTCGAGGATCTGATCGATCGCGCGACCCGAACCCAGGGCCCCAGTAGTTCGGGCATCCGAGCGGCACAGCTGCTGCTGCAGCTCGGCGGGCTCGCCGTCCCCAGGATTCTCGATCGGCTCAGCAGCGAGACCGACCCGAATCGGGAGGCCCCACTCAGGTCCCTGATCGTCACCCAGGGTGAAACCGCCCTGCCCCATATCCTCTCGGCGATCGACGGCCACGACGAACGGCGCGCCCGGATGGGTATCCGCCTCGCCGGTGAACTCCAGAATCCGACCGTCCTGCCCGTACTGCTCGAAGCCTTGCGAGTGCCCGATCTCTCGCGCCGGATCGAGACGATTCGTGCGCTGAGCTTCCTGCCCGGAGAGGAATCCAGGAGGGCGCTCATGGACGCCCTCGCCAGCGACCTGGAGGAGATCGCGGCCGCGGCGAGCGAAGCCCTGGCTACGACGGACGGAATCGATGCGGTGCCGGTGCTACTGGACGTGCTCGAAGAGAGTGTTCAGTCGACCCGGACCAAGCTCGGCCGGACGCTGATCGAAGTGCTGGGCCGACTCGGCGATGAACGCGCGGTTCCCCGACTCTGCGCGATCCTCGAGAGACGCTCCGTCCTGCGACGTGCGCATTGGCGTGCGATTCAACTCGCGACCGTGGACGCCCTCGCGATCCTTCCCACGAAGGAAGCGCGGCGAAGTATCGAACGCGCTTCGCTTCATGCGCCCGAGCCCGTTCGAAAATCGGCGCAAGCCGTTCTCGAAGCGCTGAACGATCCGGCCTGAGCGCGGCCCCCGGGACCCATTCGACGAACCCCGCGCGGTCGTGCCAATCGGCGAAGAGGCCTCAACCGGGCGACTTGAGGTCCGCGACGATATCCGCCCAGCTCTCGGGATCGGGCGCGCGATTGTGGGTCAGGCTGACGCCGTCTGCGATCCCCGCGAGACGAGCCCGAAGCTTGCCAGCGATCTCCTTGCGCGGCCCGACGACCGCGATCGTCTCGAGGATCTCGTCATCGATCAGATCCGTCATTTCGTCCCAGCGATTCTGTTTCGACATCCGATTCAGTTCGAGATGCAGCTCGCCCCAGCCGTGTTGGTCGAGGGTCGCACGATATGCCGGGGTCGATCCATAGAACGCGAGCTGCTTGCGCGCGGCGAGCTTGACACGCTCGAAGTCTTCCTCGGTATCCGCGGTCACCGTGAGGGTCGCGAAGATCATCTCGATGTCGCTGCGCTTTCGACCCGATTTGGCGAGACCACGCTCGACGGCGGGCAGGACGTTGTTGAGCAAGGATTCTCGGGAATTGAAGGGGTGACCGAAGAAACCGTCCGCGACCTCCCCGGCGACCTCGGTCATGAGCGGCCCGACACCGGCCGTGTAGATGGGCGGCGGACCGAAGGGGTTCGGGCCGGGATCGAAAGCCGGAATCATCAGCGTATGGCGGTAGAACTCCCCCTCGAATTCGAGGTCCGCGACGCCCTCCCAGCGAGCGAAGATCGCCTTGATCGCAAGTACGATCTCACGCATTCGCTTCGCGGGCTGGGACCAGGGCATGCTGAAGCGGTTCTGGATATGGGGTCGGACCTGGGAACCCAGACCGAGGATGAATCGCCCTCCACTGATCGACTGCACACCATGGGCCAGATTGGCGAGGTTCATCGGATTGCGCGCGAAGGCGATCGCGATCGCCGTTCCGAGCATGAGGGTGTCCGTGTTCTCCGCGGCCAGTACGAGGGGCAGAAAGGGATCGTGCTTCGCCTCGAAACTGAACGCCCCGTCGTAGCCGATCTGCTCGAGGTGACGAAACGATGTGCGAGCCTCGCGCGGATCTTCGAGGGGAGCGGTCGTGTAGATCTTCATGCCCGCATGATAGGCCCACTTCGGGTCGTCGGCAGACACCTCGGCATCCAACGGCCGACGGGCGAGTCGCTACACTTCTCAGCGTGCGAATTCTCGGTGTAGACCTCGGCAGCAAGCGAATCGGACTCGCCGTCTCGGACGAGGGCGGCGAGATCGCGTTTCCAGCGGGCATCCTCGAGAGCCGGGGACGCAAGAAGGATGTCGCCGCCCTCCGAAAGCTGATTGCCGAGCGAGAAGTCGGGCGCGCCGTCGTCGGGCTGCCCCTGCACATGGACGGACGTCGCGGCCCCGAGGCCGAAAAGGCGATCCGCTTCGCCGCCGATTTGAGTCACGCAGCCGGGATTCCGGTCGATACGCTCGACGAGCGCTGGACTTCGATGGAGGCAGAGCGGATTCTGGCCGATGTACCCGGCAAGCGGCGGAGCGAGAAGCGCGCCCAGCGTCGTGCCAAGGGCACTGTCGACGAGATGGCGGCGTCGATCATCCTGAAGACCTATCTGCAGCAGCGGGCGCATTCCCAGCAGCGGGCCCACCCCATCACGGACCCCGGCGGCGGGGATGAAAGCGGAGATCGATGAGGGATCATTCGATTCGGAGGGGAAGGATGTGCTGAGGGCGTTTTCAGCCATGATCGTGATGGCGGCTCTGGCCGCGGGGACGGGCTACCTCTGGCTGCAACATTCGCTTGCGCCCGTCGCGAAGGATGCTGCCGGCTCGCGAACCCTGGCGTTCGAGGTGGAACCCGGCGACTCGCTCTGGCGGGTCGCCGCGGCACTCGAGGCCGAGGGGATGATCCGAAACGCGTCGGTCACGCGCTGGTTCGCAGAGTCCGAGGACATCGCCTCACAGCTGAAGATCGGCGAGTACGAACTGTCGACCCACCAGTCGACCCCCGAGATCCTGGAAATGCTCGTGCGCGGCCGCGTTCGAACTCATCCGGTCGTGATTCCGGAGGGCCTCCGGGCGACCGAGATCGCCGATCGGATGGCCGCGGCCGGGCTTGCCGACCGGGACACGTTCCTCGCAATCGTCCTCGCCCCCGAATCCCCCGCTCGCTTCGGTGTCGAAGGACCGAGTCTCGAGGGATACCTCTTCCCCGACACCTACCGCTTCGCGCGTGGAGTCCCCGAGTGGAAGATCGTCGAAGCCATGGTCGACGAATTCCTGCGCGTCTATCGAGAATTGGTTCCGGACCCGAGCAAGGTCGGGCTCTCGATGAGGGAACATGCCACCCTGGCGTCGATCGTCGAAAAAGAGACGGGCGCCGCGGTCGAGCGGCCACTCATCGCCGCGGTCTTCCTGAATCGGATGAAGCGCGGGATGCGGCTCCAGACGGATCCGACGGTGATCTACGGAATCGAAAACTTCGACGGAAATATCAGACGCGTCCATCTCGAGGATGCCAGCAATCCCTATAACACCTACAAGATTCGCGGTCTGCCACCGGGACCGATCGCGAACTCCGGGCGCGCAGCGTTGCGAGCCGTGCTCGAGCCGGCGGACTCCCCCTTCCTCTTCTTCGTATCGCGCAACGACGGCACTCATGTCTTCGCGAAGAACTATGCGGAGCACGAGGCCAACGTCGATCGCTACCAGCGCAGACGTCGATGAGCCTGCTCGAAGATCAGGACACGTTCTATCGCGAGCGGGTCCCGGAACAATTCAATCGGACCCTCGCCGCCCAGCGTGCGGTCGCCGCCCAAGACCCGGCAGCAGCGGCCGTGCTCGAGGACATGGAGGCGGTGCGGACTTCGATCGTCGTCCAGATCGACACCGGACACGAACTTCGTCGTCACCGTTTCGAAATCGAACGCGGCCAGATGTCCCACGTGGAGACCCTGGCGCGTCCTCCCTTCCTCATCCTCGGACATTCTCTCGAGGACTTCGGGAACCTGAGGCGTGAATGCGGAGACTCGCTGCTCGGTTTTCTGGGAGGACTCGCGGGACTCGGTGACGATATGCGCCTGACCTCCCAGCGCGTACGCAGCCTGGCAGAACTCGCGGGAAGCCTGACCTTCGAACGGGTCGGGCCGGGCGGGTTCGCTCTCTTCGCCCATTTCGGTGTCGAGGCGCCCTCCCCCGAGCCTCGCGCGACGATCAGACTCGACGAGACGACCTACGAGCAGTTGCGCGCCGGTGATCTTGACCCTCAGGATGCCTTCCTCGGCGGTCGGATCGAGATCGTCGGAGACGAGGGGATGGCAATCGCGCTCGCCCTGGCCGCGCTTTCGCCCGACTGACAGCGATCCGGTTCGGAAAGGGAGGACGAGTTTTCGGCCCCCGGGTCGCTCAGACCAGAGCGACCTCGCGCAGGAGCGATATATCGTCGAGCGCCTTGCCGGCCCCGTGAACGACCGCGGTATAGGGATCTTCGCTGCGCAGGATCGGGAGCCGGGTCTCTTGACGCAGAAGGTGGTCGAGATCGGTCAGGAGTGAGCCGCCGCCCACGAGCATGATTCCACGATCGACGATGTCCGCAGCCAGTTCCGGCGGCGTCTTCTCGAGGGTCAGGTGCACGGTCTCGATGATGGCATGGACCGGTTCGATGAGCGCTTCCCGCATCTGGTCGCTCGAGGTCACGACGACCTTTGGAATCCCGGCGACGAGGTCACGTCC
>JAPYTP010000117.1 GCA_029941885.1 Myxococcota bacterium | reverse complement strand
CCGGCACCGCGTTCAGCCCCCGGCACCGCGTTCAGCCCCCGGCACCGCGTTCAGCCTCCGCGCCCTGATCTGGAGAGAGAGCGCGCCTGCGCGGGTCGATCCACAAGTCTTCGTCCAATTCCGATGGGCCAGCTGGCGCGACGATACTTATCCTGCAAATTCCCCCTGCGAAACGTCCCCAAGTTCGCCGCCCCCCGTCCCCACCCGGTCCCGACGGGTTCGACGATGGCACGTGTCTGGAGTGCTGCGCTTTCCGGCGTGAGCGGAATCCCGATCGAGGTTGAAGTTCGTCTGTCCTCGCAGTTGCCTCGCGTGGATGTCGTCGGCCTGCCGGAAGCCGCCGTGCGCGAGAGCATCTCACGGATTCGCGGCGCAATCGCCGCGAGCGCACTCTCCTTCCCGGACCGACGGGTGACGGTGAATCTCGCGCCTGCCGACCTCCGTAAGAATGGGGCGGGACTCGACCTCCCGATCGCCATCGGGGTTCTCGCGGCCGCGGGTCTGCTCGACCCGGAGCATCTGGACGGGCGAGCCCTGATCGGCGAACTCGCGCTCGACGGTCGATTGCGGGTCACTCGCGGGGTGCTGGCCACCGTGCTCGCGATGCGCGAGGTCGGGGCACGTGAGGCGATCGTCCCGGCGTCGAGTGCAGCCCACGCAGGCCATGCCCCGGGAATTCGCGTGGTTGGAGCCAATGATCTGCGCGAGGTCGTGGCCCATCTATTAGGCGAAGAGGTGCTCCCTGAAATCGACATCCCACTGCCGACCCACGATCACCCGGGAACGATTTCCGATCCCGGAGAATGCCTCCGCGACGTGCGGGGACAGCCGTTGGCAAAACGGGCGCTCGAGGTCGCCGCCGCCGGGGGGCATGGACTGCTCCTGACGGGCCCGCCGGGAACCGGCAAGACGCTCCTCGCAAGACGACTCCCCGGTCTGCTCCCCAGCCTCGACGAGCCGGCCCGCCTCGAGGCGTTCTGCATCCTCGACGCGGCGGGGCTCGCGCCGGAGAACCAGCCGATCACCGCTGCTCCGCCGTTTCGCGCACCCCATCACAGCGCCAGCGCCGCGGGGCTGCTCGGCGGTGGAAGCCCGGTTCGGGCGGGTGAGGTCTCGCTCGCCCATCACGGCGTGCTCTTCCTCGACGAGCTTCCGGAGTTTGATCGGCGCTGCCTCGAGTCTCTCCGCGAGATTCTCGAACAGGGCGTCGTGCGGATTGCCCGAGCACAGACGCGCTGTGAACTCCCCGCTCGATTTCAGCTCATCGCCGCCGCGAACCCCTGTCCCTGCGGCTATTTCGGCACGGTCGACCGGGACTGTCGCTGCGATGACGCCGCCCTGGCGCGGTACCGCAGACGCCTGTCGGGGCCTCTTCTCGACCGTATCGATCTCGACGTGCGCGTAACGGAGGTCCCCTGGGAAATCCTGCGGCGCCCCGACGACGGTCCGACGAGCCGCGAAGTCCGCGGTCGGGTCGAGCGTGCGCGAGCGCTCCAGCGGGATCGTGGGGTGACCACGAACGCGGCGATTCCGGACTCGCGGCTCGACGAGCTCGTGTGCGCGGAAGCCGATGCGCTCGCCCTGCTCGGTCTCGCCGTCGATCGCCTGAGGCTCTCTGCCCGGGCAGCGCGGCGTGTGCTGAGGGTCTCTCGCACGATCGCAGATCTCGCGGATCGGGGCACGACGGGCTGCGAAGCCGTTGCGGAGGCGTTGGCAATGCGAGGCGTGGGTTAGGCACAGAAATCGACGAGACGGAACGAAAATCGTCGAGATTCCGTCGATCGTCAAGAATCCGACAGCTCGCCGTGCCCCCTGGCCCGCTCCGAGAGGCATCGACAGCCCCGTAAGGACGCGAGGCAGGTTGGCATGCAGAATGCATCGGATTGTAGAAGGGAGGCATTTCAGGCCATCCGAGACTGTACTGAGGCGTTTTGGCGAAGGGCTGCAAAGTTGCCGTTGAAACGAAGCGGCCTGATGCCGATGAGAGTGTGGGGACGATCCAGACCGGGCAGCGATGTCGCGGGGAGGAATTGGAAGTGGAGAGATCAACGACCGTTGTTCCGATCAGTCACCATCTCGTGATCCACGAGATCGAGACGGGTACCGAGGAGGAGCCGCAATCGCTGACCCTCCTCGAATTGATCGATGCTGTCAGCGAGGCCAGCGACACCGAGCAGGAGGTCGTCGCGACCGTGTCCTACATGCTGAATTCTGGGCGCGTTCGACTGGCGGGAAATTTCCGAGACACACCCATCACAAAGCTCTGCGGCTGAGTCACCGGGGGCCGGCCACCGCGGGATCCACACGGTCGGGTCGCTCTGCCCGCCCGATCCGTGGCATGATGGCCGCGAGGAGCGCTCCCCCTTGAAAGTTACCCCCACCGATCTCCCGGAAATTCTGATCGTCGAGCCCGACGTGCACCGTGATGACCGCGGCTTCTTCTTCGAGACCTGGCATGCGGAAAAATACGCAGAGCTCGGACTCGATGCGTCCTTCGTGCAGGACAATCACAGTCGATCGAGCCGCGACACCCTGCGTGGCCTGCACGCCCAGCGCGTGCATCCCCAGGGCAAGCTCGTGCGCGTGTCGGAGGGCGAAATCTACGATGTCGCTGTCGACATTCGCGCCGGTTCTCCGACCTTCGGCCAACACGTAGGGGTCGTCCTTTCCGCCGACAACTTCCGCCAGCTCTGGATCCCCGTCGGCTTCGCACACGGCTTTTGCGTCATGAGCGACCATGCCGATCTTCAATACAGGTGCACCGACGTCTACGACGCGAGCGCCGAGATCACGATCGCGTGGGACGACCCCGCCCTCGCAATCCAATGGCCGGTCGAGAAACCGCTCTTGTCGGCGAAGGATGCGACGGCAGAGATCCTGGCTCACTTCGCCCCAGCCCAGCTCCCGACCTACGAGATGTAGAGCACCACCGAGCGACGGCTGCGGTTCCGCGGAATCGATTGACGGGACCGCGAATCCACGAGTCGATCGACACCCCATCGACGCGTCGATCGAATGCCCTCAGGGCGGGCCGCGTCGAGCTCAGGACTCGGACTGCTGGCACTCGGGGCAGTGCCCGTAGAGTTCGTGTCGATGGCGCAGGATTCGAAAACCGTATCGCTTGGCGATCGCGTTCTGGGTGTCCTCGATCATCTCACACTCGAACTCCTGGATCTTTCCGCATTTGATGCAGACCAGATGGTCGTGATGCCGCTGCTCGATCTCGTATCGAGTGATGCCGTCGTCGAAATGATGCTCGGTGGCCAGACCCGCCTCGACCAGGAGCTTCATCGTTCGGTAGACGGTCGTGTACCCGACGTTCGGATGATCCTGTCGAACGGATTGATACAGGTCCTCACTCGTGAGATGGCGTTTTGCTTCGAGGAACACCTGTAAGATCAGCTCACGCTGTTTCGTGTGCTTGAGGTGGTTCTTTTCGAGGTAGGCGGCGAGGGCCTTGAGTTCGGCTTCGTGGGCCATGCGGCGAGAGTATCACTCCTCGGCTGGACATTCTCGCCGGCGACATTCGGGCCGGAGCCCGGGAGCGCCGCATCTCGACGCGGACGGAATCTATTCGAGCAGCTCCTCCGCCCGGGATGCGAGGTCATCATCGAAGTCCTCGGAGAGCAGCCGGATCTGGCGTTTGAACCCCACACCGAGATCGAGCGCTCCCGCGCTCTTCTGTCGAAGCAGTTCGTCGAGCACGGTGATGCTCAGATCCTTCTCTCCGGAGTCGAGAAAGATCGAGATGAGCTCGGTCGTCGTGGGCGAACCCAGGGCCTCGAAATACGCTCTGCACGCGCCTGGAAGTTCCGACGAGCCATGCGCCGCGCGCACCGCCTCGGCGAGGGCCTTGCCCTCCTCCCCGCCTTTGTCGTTCGAAAAGAGTGAATCCGCAACTTTCAGGGCATCCTGGGAGCGCTTCTCCTCGTCCTCCCGCGCGCGCCCGCTCTGCGGACGCCCTCCCCCTTCCCGTCGAAGTCGATCGCGCTCGCTATAAGTCAATTTTCGATCGTCATCCGCCATGGCTCTCGATCCTCTCCGTGTCGTCGGGAATTGGATTCCCTCGCTCGTGGTCACGCCGGTCGGGCACCGCCGAAATCGCCGGGATGGGATCCGGTGGTTTCAGCAATCTCGCCAGATTCGAATGTGCCGCATCGTTGTCGCAGTCGAGCGCGACGGCGACTTCGAAAGACTTGCGTGCGAGACCGAAGTCCCCCTCGGAAAGATAGGCGAGACCGAGATGATTCTGGATCTCGGACGCGTGAGGAATCAGAAATGCCGCAAGGCTCAGCTCGTGGACCGCCCGTTCTCCGTCACCTTGCTCGAGGGCTTCGCTGCCCGCCGCGTAGTGTCTCGCGCCCTGCAACGCGAGTACAGGCGCCGACTGACACCCCGCGATCGCCATGCTGATCCCGAATACGAGACCGAGGGTAATCACCCGGGGACCCCGTCCGTCGGCGCTCACGACTCCGCTCGTACACTGTCCGCTGGGTCGGATCGGCATGGTATCCCCGTCTGGAAAGGGTGAGAAGAGGGGTCTAATCGCCCGGTCGAGACCCATGATAACAAAGCAGAGATCTTCGGATTCACGTGAATTTCCTCTTCGCGCGAGCGGTCAGCGGATGGGTGCCTCTCCACATCATTCTTCTCGCGATTCGGGAATCGGTCCCGAGATTGGATCGAATTCGACACAGCGACGCGCGCGACCGCATGTCATTCTTTCTGCCCGAAGAGCCGATAGAGTTTCTGCAGGCTCTCGCGAGAGGGCGCAGTCCGAGGAGGCAACGAACGGCGCGATGAAGATCCTGGTGACCGGAACCGCGGGCTTTATCGGCGCTGCCGTCGCCGAGCGTCTACTTGCGCGAAACGACGAAGTCGTAGGCATCGACAACGTGAACGACTATTACGACGTGTCTCTCAAGCGCGCAAGGCTCGATCGTCTCATCCACCACGAAAGCTACCGCCACCACGAATTCGATCTCGCGGACGAGAACGCGACGCGGGCCCTCTTCGAGAAAGAACGCCCTCAGCGCGTCATCCATCTCGCAGCCCAGGCGGGCGTTCGGTATTCGATCGATCATCCGCACGCTTACGGATCCGCAAACCTCTCGGCGTTCCTGAACGTGCTCGAAGGATGCCGACACCATGGCACGGAGCATCTGACCTACGCCTCGAGCAGCTCCGTCTACGGTGGCAACACCAAGACGCCTTTTTCGGAGCAGGATGCGGTCGACCATCCCGTCAGCCTTTATGCCGCCACCAAGAAGGCGAACGAGTCGATGGCACACACCTATTCACATCTCTACTCGCTACCCACGACCGGATTGCGATTCTTCACCGTCTACGGGCCCTGGGGACGGCCCGATATGTCGCCCTTCCTCTTCGTGAAGAGAATCCTGGCGGGTGAACCCATCGATGTCTTCAATCATGGTGACCACCAGCGGGACTTCACCTACATAGACGATATCGTCGAGGGTGTGATCCGCGTCAGCGACCAACCCGCCGAGCCCGACGCGGCCTACGATCCGCGCTGTCCAGACGCCTCTCGCAGCAGTGCGCCCTGGCGGGTCTTCAATATCGGCTGCGAACGCCCCATCCAACTCATGCGCTACATCGAAGTGATCGAGGAGTGTACCGGACGCAAAGCGATCAAGAACATGCTCCCCATGCAACCCGGGGACGTGAAGGCGACCTACGCGGATGTCTCGGCCCTCGCGAGCGCCGTTGGCTACCGGCCAGAAACGAGTCTCGAAGTCGGGATGCAGCGCTTCGTGGAGTGGTATCGCGAGTTCTATAGGCTGTAGGAATTCGTCGATCAGGGCGTGGGTGGCGCCTGATCACGAAGACTCGCGAGGCCATCTCGGCTCGCTTCGCAGACTCCGCGTTCCGTGACTAGCGAGGTGACGAAGCGAGCAGGAGTGACATCGAAAGCCGGGTTCTTTGCTGGGCTCTCGGAGGAGAAGAGTTCGACTCGTTCGATCCGATCGGCTGCGCTCAATCCCCAGATCTCCCGCACCTCTTTTTCGTCACGCTCCTCGATCGGAATCTCGGCAAGACCATCGGAGAGCCTCCAGTCGATGGTCGAGAGAGGAAGTGCCACGTAGAAGGGGACATCGTTGTCGTGTGCTGCGAGCGCCTTCAGGTAGGTTCCGATCTTGTTGCAGACATCGCCTGTCGCCGTCGTCCTGTCGCTGCCGACGAGGACGGCATCGACCTGGCCCCGCTGCATGAGATGACCCCCCGCATTGTCGACGATCACCGTATGTGGAATCCCCATTTCCCGCAGCTCGAAGGCCGTCAGACTCGATCCCTGGTTGCGGGGCCGCGTCTCGTCCACCCAGACGTGCAGCGGGATTCCCGCGTCATGGGCCTTGTAGATCGGCGCGAGGGCGGTGCCCCAATCGACCGTGGCGAGCCAACCGGCGTTGCAGTGGGTGAGGAGTTGCAGGGGGGCCGCCCGGCTAATCGGGTTGCCTGTCGCGATTCGCTGTCCGGCGATTCCACGCAACAGTGCGAGCCCGTGCTCACCGATCGATTCACAAGCAGCGACGTCGTCGTCGCAGATCCGGATCGCTTCTTCCCGCGCACGCGCGGCCCGGGAGATCAGCGGCGATTCGGCGACGACTCGGGTCACCCGCTCGATCGCCCAGCGCAGATTGATCGCAGTGGGGCGTGTGGCGAGCAAGGTTGCGGCCGCTCGATCGAGTGCGGCATCCCCCGGATCGACCGCCAACGCGAGCGCGAGACCGTGAGCCGCGGTCGCTCCGATCAAGGGGGCACCCCGAACACGCATCGTCCGGATCGCCTCGGCGCAGGCAGCGAGATCGGCGAGCGGACGAATGGCGAATTCGTGGGGAAGGAGGGTCTGGTCGATGATCTGGAGCGTGTTGCTCTCGTCGTCGAGCCAGATCGAGCGATGGTTCGTACCGGCAATACGCATCCGTCGCTAGTCGCCTTCGAACTCGCAAAGTGCACGTACCGGGCAGCCGATCTTCTCGAGGCGATCGACCCCGCCCAGATCGGGGAGAGATATCACGACGGCGCATTCGACGATTTCCGCACCCGCTTCCCTAATCAGGTGCACCGCCGCCGCGGCCGTTCCGCCCGTCGCGATCAGGTCGTCGACGAGAAGGACGCGCTGGCCATCACGCATCGCGTCGACGTGCATCTCGATCCGGTCGTGGCCGTATTCGAGTTCGAAATCGCAACCAATCGTTTCACCCGGCAACTTTCCTGGCTTGCGCAGGGGGACGAAACCCAGGCCGAGGCGGTACGCGATCGCCGTACCGAAGATGAACCCGCGTGCCTCAATTCCGACAATCAGCTCGAGACTGCCATTTCGCGGCTGCCCGTCGACGTTGGTGTCGAGATAAGGCTCGGCGATTCCGTCGACCGCGAGCCGAAGGCCCTTGGGATCCAGAAGTAGAGTCGTGATATCTCGGAACCTAATGCCCGGCTTGGGATGGTCTGGGATGGTCCGAATCAGGTCTCTCAACGATGTCTGGCTACTCACAGGGCGGCAGTCTATCCGAGGTTTAAGCGCCACGCCGAGAAAATCTTCCAACCTCTACGCATCCGCAGCGTCCACGGACCTTTTCGATGCAGCAGCGTAACGAGAACAGCTCTAGTTTCTGTCAGGAGTGGTCAAACAGGAGAAAGCAACATGGGAATTCATGAAACAGTGGCCGGCTGGCTCGACTCGGGTCGCTACGCAGAGTTCGGAGATCGTTGGGACGACAAACGATTTCACGAGTTCATTCTCGAGCGGCTGACACCCACGACTCATCTCCTCGATCTGGGCGCCGGAGCGGGGATCGTTCCCGAGATGAACTTCCTCGACCACGCCGCGCGTGTGTGCGGAGTCGATCCCGATCCTCGGGTCGTCGACAACCCTCACATCCATGAAGGGCGCGTCGGTGTCGGCGAGAAGATCCCGTACGACGACGAGTCATTCGATCTGGTCATCTGCGACAACGTGTTCGAGCACCTCGAGAACCCCGAAGAGGTCTTTCGCGAAGCTCGCCGCGTGCTCCGACCAGGTGGACTCTTCGTGGGAAAGACGCCCAATTTTTGGCACTACGTTGCGATCGGTGCATCACTAACACCCCACTCCTTCCACCGCCGATTCAATGCTGGCCGCGGCCGGGACGAGGAAGACACCTTCCCGACCTGCTATCGCGCGAATACACGCAAGGATCTCCTAGCGCTCGCCGGCAGAACGGACATGCGACTGCTCTCTTGCAGCATGATCGAGGGTCGACCCGAATATCTCAGACGATGGTGGCCAGCCTACCTACTCGGCGCAGCGTACGAACGCATGGTCAACTCCACGCGATTTTTCGAACCGTTTCGGGTCGTGCTCATCGCGGAGCTCCAGAAACCGACCGATTCTGCGTGACTCGGGTTCATCGCGCCCGTATCGGAGCCGGTTGATCCAATGCAGGCGTCGTCTTGCTTTCCGGCGCCGACACCGGCAGACCCGATTCCGGGGTCGTTGCTGCAGGCAGCGATACATTCGGAATGTTGAATCGCACAGGTCCGGGAAACCCAACTCCACCGAGATACTCCTGGATCGGAAAGTACTGCATGTCGATCGTGTTCCCGGAATAGTTGATGCCGGGTTCGTCGGACACGAAGACGTGCTTTCCCACGATCGCCTCGATCCGATAAACCCAGACCCAGCCGTTTCCCCACGTCACGTGAAACGACTGGCCCACGAGCCGACCCGAATCGGGGAGATCTCGATCCACGACAAACGCATTACGGGGAGATCCTGATTCACGTCGTTCGACACGCTTCACAGTCCCCTGCAACTCCACCTGCGGAATGTTCGCACTCAGCTCTTCCTCTCGTATCTCAAACGTGAGTCCTCGACGAGAAACATCCATTCGGCAGAACCGGTGCGAGTACGAAGGTGGGCGAAACGATCGTCCACGAGGATCTCTCGTCCATCGTGCGGATCCATCGTGGCGTGCGAGTTGCTGTCGAGCGAATGGACGACGTAGCCGACTGCACCGCTACGCAGGAAAATTCGCAAGCCAATCGTAGGCCGGTCGTCGGTATCGAAGTTGAGAGATTCGATCGATACGATCTCAGGGGAATCACGATAGGTCTCGTGTACCACGAGAAAGACCACTTCGTCGGAGCGCCGAGCAACGCGGCGAACCGCGAGGTGTGGCTGGGTTCCCGAATATTCGTACCTGGGCCCCGTCCCGATGGCTACGGTGGTGCCCGGCTCGCCGATCATGAACACGCTTCCGAAGACCCCATTCGAGTATTCGAATCTTGCCGCCCACGACTCACCCGTGGTGATGGCATGCGAGAAGGCGATTCGGCCAAGACGCCCAGTGGTTGGCTCCATCTCGAGATTCGTCGTGAGTTCGTTGGGTTCGTGTCCGCGGTGTTGGAGCCAGTGATACTCTGCCCCGCCGCGAACTCAAAAGATGTCGATGAGATAGCTGTCTTCTGCACTCGATTCGACCATGATGAGCCCGCGGACATATCGGTCCGACACATCGCGATACGCGTCTGTTGCATCGACCTCTACAACTTGCACGGCGTCGAAGGATTCGACGCCCGGTATCCAGAGGCGAACGTTATTGTGGAGGTTTTCCTTGTCGGCGCTCTACCGCCGCCGCGAGACAGGGCGCCGTGCCGATTCCCCCGGCACGTACGGAGACATCGTCCAATCGACGAAGTAGTTTCCCTTCTGCTCCGCACGGTCCACGAGGACCAGATTTTGACTCATCGTCGACCGATTCCATTTGCGATCCGGATGTTTATAGGCGGTTCCTCCGATTACCCCGTGTCCCTTGTCAAATAGGATCAAGTTCAGCGCATCCCGGTGGTGATGGGGGAGGGATGGACTGAAGTCGAGCCGAGCTTGGATCTGATCGGCCCCCGACCCACGCGCGAGCACGGCATGCCCAAGAGCGCCTAGCAGGAACGACCCCTTGGCGGGACGAGCACGCGATTCACCGTAGTACTTCGTTTCGTTCAGAATCGGCCATTCTCCATTAGGGAGTCCCGACTTACGCCAGAAACTAACGTTTCGATTGGATCAGGTTCTTAGGTCAGGTCGGGATCGTGGATGTGGTAGATGTCGGCTTTCGTCGCTACGGCTGCGCTGAGCAGCGGCCACCAGTTCATTGGCAATCCGAGACGGCCCGAAGGCCCGCGAACGGGGATCACCCTAACTCCATGGAAATCGAAGGGATCGGATCCCGGGGCTCTTGCGACACGAGGTCGACCGCATACCCCACCGAAAGAACTGAGCGGATCTCCTTGAAGAAAACCCGACCGTCGTCATGGGGGTGGAACCGAGAGCACCACGCAAATTTTTAGTTTCGATTCGACCATCGATTGTGGGCTCCGCCCTTCCTCTCGAAACTATCTGAATGTGATCAGAGAGAGACCACGCGTCCCGATCGAATCGATTCGATCAAGGCGAATGTCACGCGCGAAGTCGAAACGACTTCGCGCAGCGAGATGGGTGAGCCGACGCCGCTTCGAAGATTGTCGAGCGTCGCCTGTATCGCCGATGCCTGACCCTTGTCCTGATTGATCCTGCGGATGGACTTGCCCTTCGAGAGCGTCGTGCGGCGAAAATTGTCACAGACCGCGCTGAAGCCGTCGGCATGGACCTCCCAGCGCTCCTTGGGAAGCGTCGTACTCGCGCTCGCAAGATACGAGACCGTGGCCGCCGAACCATCTGCGTAGGACAGGAAGAAGCTGATCGAATCATCGCAGTTCCTATCCCTGCTGACGGAGCGCGCGAATACTTCGACCGGCCCGTCGCCAACGAGGTACGTGCACAGATCCACGAAATGACAGACCTCACCGATCACACGTCCGCCACCGATTCGCGCGTCGGTCACCCAGGTTCCGGTCGGCATCGCACCAGCCGCGACCACATACTGGATCGAGAGTGCGCCACGACGGTCGGCAAATTCCTTGCGTACGGCTTGAGCGTGGCTCGAAAATCGTCGGTTGTACCCAACCATCAGGAAGCCGCCTGACTCATCAGCCGCAGACTCCACGCGTTCGACTTCTTCGCTCGTCAGTCCGATTGGCTTCTCTAGCCAAACCGCCTTGCCCGCGCGAAGGGCCTTTTCAGCGAGTTCGGCGTGGGTATCGTGGCGAGTCGTCACGAAAACGAGGTCGACATCCTCTTCACTACAAACCGCGTACGGGTCGGTGCTGCACCGTTCGAATCCGAAGCGCTCCGCTGTTCGCTTCGCAGAAGGCCCAGTCGACGTTGAGACCGTTCGGAGTGCGACCCCCGTCGATCCCTGTAACGCGGGAAGCAGGACGCCCTTCGCGTAGTTCCCCGCACCGATGAAGGAGACTCCTAGTTCGTGGGATGAGCCCGCCGGCGTCAATATCTCAGACGAAACCGTCTTCGTCCTCGCGCGATCCACTTTCTCGGGGTAGCGAAATACTGTCGCCAGCGACGCTTGTCCACCCTTCAAGAGCGCCTCGTATTGCTCTTCGGCCTGCTCGAAAGGGACGACATCGATCGCGAGTCTCATCGGATCGATCGAACCCCTCGCGGCGAGGTCGACAAAGGACTGGAGGTTTCGCTGCTCTGTCCACCGGACATACGAAATCGGGTAGTCGACACCATGCTCTTCGTAGCGCGCGTCGTAGCGGCCCGGCCCGTACGACATGCTCATTCGGAGTTCGAGCTCCTTGTCAAAAAAACTCCGACGATCGAGGTCCATCGCTGTTGCGCCAACTGTGACTACTCGTCCCTTTCGCCTACACAAGTCTGCGGCGAGCAGAATCGGAGCCGAGCTATCGGAAGCAGCTGTGACGATCGCCAGGTCAGCGCCGTGCCCGCCCGTCGCGTGTTCGAGCCATGACGTGTGCGAATCACCCGGAGAGCCTCCCCAATCCATGCCGAAGCTCAGGGATCGCTCAACCCGGTCTGGATCGAGGTCGACACCGTAGACCGCACACCCATTGGCTGACAGGAGTTGAACGGTCAGTTGTCCGATCAGGCCGAGGCCGATCACAACCGCTACCTCACCCAGGGTCGGATCTCCGATTCGAAGGCCCTGCATCGCGATCGCGCCGACGGTCGCGAAGGCGGCACGGTCGAGTGAAACCCCTTCTGGAACATGTGCGGTCAGATTCTCCGGAACGACGATTAGCTCCGCATGGTTTGCATAACCAGCTCCGGCGCATGCCACGCGATCACCCGGCGCGAACGATTCAACTCCCTCACCGACGACTTCGACGATTCCTGCGCTCGAATAGCCGAGCGGCTGTGGTGCATCCAGACGATTCGTCACCGTTCGGTAGGTGGGGAGCGGTCCTTCCTGAACAAGCTTTCGAGCAACCTGCTTGACCAGGTCGGGACGACTCCGCGCCTTCCCGAGCATCGATTGACGGGCGAAGGCCATCGCCGTCTTCTCGGTGCCTGGTGACATCACGGAATACGCATTGCGCACCAGCACCATTCCGGGTTCGAGCGCGGGCGCAGGCACGTCCACGATTTCGAGGCTACCCGAGCGGGGGCTCTGAAGAATCTGTTTCACCGAATCACCCCAGGATCGCGCGGGTTACTAGCGGTGCGCTCAACATGGCCCTTCCATCCGGCATGGGGCTCGAAGATCCGTTCGCAACGGATCTCGTCGAGAGTTCTGTCCAGGACTGCGAACTTTCCTCGATCGACCTCGCCGACACATACGTCGGCTGCGTCGCGTACCGAGGTGATTCGTAGTCCTTCATCAAGCATGGGCCCCTTCAGCTTCTCGAGTCGTACCTCATCGAATCCCATCAGGCGAACTGCCACCAGATCAACCGCGAGCGGATCGGTTCCGGCGATCACCACTCCGAGCGGTACATCGCCGGGGGCGAGTGGGCCTTCGCCCTCGCCCGCTAGCACGCCGTCGATAATCGTCAGCACCGTGCGAACCGCCGCCGGCGCATCGAAATGAGCGCCTTGCTTGTCACTGTAGTAGAGACATCGATTCAGATCACAGCACATTCGCCAGGTCGTTCGGTTTCCATACCAATTCCCACTGCGAATGAACTCATCACCACGCGTTGCCGCTTCCATCCTTCGCGCCATCTGGAAAAACTTGAGTCCTCGCCCCTTCGCCAGGAAGGGTCGTGCGATCTCCGTGGCGCGACTGCGGATGCGGTCGATGAGTTTGCTCTCGGGAAACTCGTCTCCACCTTCGTCCACGGATCCGAGACTGTGATGTGGTAGCCAGTTCTTGTCGCCATTGATCCCGACGAGATTTTTCAGCGCCAAGGTCACACCGGTCTTCTTGTGGGTCTTGAGTTTGGGCAGATTGATGACGAGATCGGCAGACAACACAGTCTCTGAAAGGAGGTACGCGTTGCGCCCACCGCTATGGTGCTCCGCTGTCGGGCCTGGATCGTAGTCGGCACCACGAAATCGGTTCGGGTCGAGGCCCGAACCTGTGAAAAAGCTCCGATCACCCAGATCAACTGCGCGATAGCCGAGCGGATCGCCGGGAAGCGCTCTTCGCTCTTCGATCACTCCGTCCTTGAAGACCACGGCTTCTCGACGTAGATCGATGACTTCCAGTTCACGGTCGATCACACGCTCGTATTCTTCGATAATCGAATCGAGACCAACGATCTCACGAATCCGATCGAAATCGCAATCCATCTGCGGCGCTTCGGCAATGACCACGCTGCCGTCAGGACCGGACGCGACCATGGCATAGTCCGCGACCGCGCGGATGACGGCCCCGTGAGTAATTACACTCTGAACAGTCCCACCTCGGCCATCCTGAGCTGGATTCCAATGGCGAATCAAGTTCGGCTTGAGAACGATCGAACTGCCCGCAGCGACGAGGTCTCCGATCGGATTCCAGTCTGGTGTGCCGAATCGATCCGCGTCGAGCCCGAGTCCATACAGGGCTGCTCTCACCGCGGCGTAGACCTCGTTGAAGGGTCCCTCACCCGCTCGGTCTCCCAGCAGACGCTCGATCTCCGGATAGCTCTTTCCGGGGCCCCAGGGGACTGAGATCCCCTCATAACTCGGCTGGCAGTGGGCCAGCCCAACACGAATCATTAGCCGTTCCTTCCAACGCTGGACTTGACCGCGCGAAACTTACCATTGCTCTCTCGCGAAATCTCCTGGACGCGCTGAAGATCGATTCGGATCTCCTCACCCAGCCGCGATCGAATTTCTTTTATCAGGCGCTTCTCTGCGCTCGCATCGAAACTGTCTCGTGGCACAACACGAACTTCGATCGCACTCGCGTCTTCCTGAATGATCTGTGCCTCCGCAACATCTAGTTGGTTCTTGAAAATGTGATCGAGCCGACCGATCCACCGTCCGTCCGGTGTGACGACATAGTCCTCGACGCGGCCATCCACATCGAGAAAGACGTCTCCCGGTCTGCCACAGGCACAGGGGCTCTTCGAGCGGGTACCCACGTCGCCGATTCGATAGCGAATGAGTGGGGTGGCATCGTTGCCGAGACCGGTCACGAGAAGCGGCCCACGAACGTACTCGTCGGATTCCTCCTCGACCTCGACCTCTACGATCCCGAACTCCATATCGACATGAAGACGGCCTTCCAAGCAGCCTGTCATCGAAACGGCAAGCTCACTAGCACCATATCGATCCAGAATCGGTGCAGAAAATGCTTCTTCGATCACCTCACGATGAAACGCCAGCAACGACTCGGACGATGGGAGGACCGCTGTCAGCTTCCCGGTAGGCAGGGGCCGACCCTGATCGAGGAGCGCGCGGCCCAGAATGTTGAGAGACGAGGGGTACCCCTGCACATAACATGCTGGTAGCTCATGAAGAGCATCGACGTACGCCGGCAAATTGGCCGCAGACATGTGGTAGAGGGAGAATAGGATCTGTCCACCCCACGCGTTGCGGCGCCAGAAGGGCGGCTTTTCCTGAGACAAGGGCACGACCTGCTGCCCGCCGAGCGTAAAATTCGCGGCACCGAGTTCGATCCCATGTCGTCGACGAAGGCGCCACACAGACGCGTACTCTTCTGCAACTGCTTCAGGCGTATACCAAAGCGGAAGCGCGGTGCCGGTCGTTCCACTCGTCATTCCGGTTATCAATCGTTTGGCGGGAATCTCTCTGTTGAGAAATGATTCTGGAACGCTCCGATATTCGGACTTCTCGAGGATGGGAAAGGACTCGAGGAGAGATGCTATCCCGCGTTCCGCGTCCGAATCGGCGATGGGCTCGGGAAGGTCCAATTTCGAATAATGAGGCACCGAACGACGCGCCCGCTCTATGAGCGAGACCAGACGGTCCTGCTGAATTTCGAGAAGGCGCTCTCGCGAACTCCACCCAGACTCCATCCAGCGATCGAGCGTCTCGTGGAAATATGGCGTATATCGCATCCGCGAACGCTTCCAGCCGGCGTAGGTGCACGCGACATTCTGCAAGGACGTCGGCAAGGCAGCATAGATAGACACCCCGCTCAATGATCCATCTCGACATCGACCCGCTTGACCTCGACCTCCGCAACGACTGGCAGATGATCCGATGCCTTGCGCGCCGCGGGCGTATCATGATGCCCAACCTCGACGACGGCGGCGTGTCGGGTGTAGATGCGATCGAGCGAAAACATGGGCCGCCCAGCGGGAAAGCTAGCGGGCCAGTCGAGATTGTGGTGGAGCCCTAGTTCTTCATCGAGCACCTTCGAGCCCTTGCAGTTTCGCCAGGCGTTCATGTCGCCCATCAGGACGGCGGGGCCCGCATTCAGCGACGGGTGGTCCATCAGCTGTTGGATCTGTCGATGTCGGGTGCGATCCACGAGCGAGAGATGTGTCGCAACGACCCCCAGCCCGGCGCCCGCGTGTCCGACCTGCGCCGCGAGTGCTCCGCGACGCTCGATCCGGGAATGAGAGATATCCAGAACCGAGATTGAAGTGATCGGGAACCGCGAGAGGATGGCGTTGCCGAGTTGGCCACGTCGGTGCCGCCGCGTCACCGCAAAGGCCAGGTGGAGATCGAGTTCGTCGCAGAGCAGGCTGAGGGGATCTTGGGAGGGATCGCCGAAGCCGTCCGCATCGAAGGGCCGAAGCACCTCCTGGAGCGCAACGATGTCCGCATCGAGCTCTGAGATCACGTATCCCGCACGAGCCACATCGGGCTTGGTTCGGCCGTTGATGCCTTGCCAACGATGAACGTTGTAGGTCGCTACGCGTACTGAATCGGACATGATCACAGGCGGTATCGGCCGTCGGGGGCTCATGACGAAGCACAAATGCGGTTCGAGAGGAGTCATCCTCGAGGCAGCCAGCGAATCCCGGGCCTGACTACGGAGGTCCCTCACGCGCGCGACGGATCGGTCTCTTGCGCTCTCCGCAAATCGACGCACTCGAGCGGTTGCCGCCGAGGTGCCCCCACCCCCACGGATCGCCTGATCGCGAACCGGTTTGGACGCCGGTTTGCTCCGCCGAGCACTCTTTTGCTGTTTTCGGGCTGCCAATGCGTTCCTCATCGTCCGGAATCTCGCGATTCGAGCGTCCTCAACGGTCGAGAGTCCTCAACCAACAAGAGTCTTCAACCAACAAGAGTCCTCAACCCTCGAACGTCCTCAGCGCACGATCGCTGGAAACCGGCCATGGGCTGTGTACCATGCGCCGCCCCAACCCGTCGATTCACACGGGCAAGCGGAGCGAGCCCTTGCAGCCTATCCAGCCGACACGACATCTTCGAGGGCCCCACCCCTCGATTGGTTCGTGCGCTGGGGGTCCTCGCACACGGGATCTGGAATTCGCGGTCGTACTCGGGGGTCAAGGTGCACCATTTCGCCGACTCGATCGCCAGCGCGGTCGCCTGCGTCCCTAGGCTCGGCATCCCGATCCGCGCGAGAGGCTAGCTGATCCCGCTTCTTTATTCCCGTGGGGAAAAATCGCCCCGATCTGGAATGGGATCCGCATCTCGCAAGAACAGGGACCTCGAGCCCGTCCGCTTCACCACCCATTCCCCATTTCGGCGCGACCGATTCCGGATCCCATCGCGGCCCCGGGAACGGCACGACGTCTCGCCTTTCGGGCTGCCTTCCACAGGCAGGCCCCCGGATCCTCGCGGGGGTCCGGCGAATCCAGAGGTTCGAATCATGCCCAGCCGACGACGACTCCCTCCTCCGCGGCTTTTTTCCCATCCCTCCGCTCGACCGCCCGTGTCAGGAAAGCCGCTGCCTCGCTCGTCGAAGCGGTGCGGCAGGCGGGTCGGCACACACGCCTCTCGTTGCGATCCTACGAGACCCATCTCGCGCGGCTCGGCGAGATGCGTGGTCAGCCTCTCGCGTACCCACTCCTGGCCGCCGGGGTTGGCAACGGAGCGCGGGTACAACGCGCGGACGGTCGGCAAATCCTCGATCTCGTATCTGGAATCGGACCCTACGTGTTTGGACATGACGATCAGGATCTGCTGGAGACCGCGGCCATTGCCGCCGCGGCGGACGTCGCCTTCCAGGGACTTGTCTTGTCGGGTCCGGAATATTACCGGCTCTGCGACGTGCTTCTTCGCCATTCCGGCCCGCGACTGGAGCATGTCTGGCTGGCGCTCTCCGGATCGATGGCCAATGAAAACGCCTGGAAGATGATCCTTCAGAAGCGAGCTCCGGCGGAGCGAGCGCTCGCCTTCGACCACGCCTTCCACGCTCGAACCATCGCAATGGCAGAGCTCACCGACCGTCCCGAGTACCGGGAGGGTCTTCCGATTCGCAACATCGTCGACCGAATCCCCTTCTACGATCCGAGTGACGCCCATTCGACACAGAATAGCGTCGCTGCACTCGATCGGGCGCTCGAGACCCGCCCCGGCGAAATTGCTGCGATGTGCTTCGAACTCGTGCAGGGCGAGGGCGGGTTCAACGACGCCCCCCCCCCCGCGTTCTTTCGCGCCCGCAGGGAACGATGTCGGCAAGCGGGCGTCGCCGGG
>JAPYTP010000116.1 GCA_029941885.1 Myxococcota bacterium | reverse complement strand
TACTCCGGAAGCTCGGAACGAACACCGAATTCCGTGCTCTCGATGACGATCGATGGCGAGCCCCGATTGGTTAGCGCCCCGATGCTTCGAGTCGTTCCCATTCGTCGTCCTGGCCCGTCGCTGTCCACGAACTCGCTTGGATCGAGGCCTTCGTGCCGGAGTTCTCGAGCACGGCGGAGGCGAGTTGTGTCGATTCGCGTGTCTGTCCATCGAGCTTGCTGGCGTATCGGATCGCCGAGACCTGACCCACCGTGCGGACCGTCGTCATCACGACGTTCTCGATCGGGCGGTCCTTGGGGCCCCATCGACCCGTCCGGTCGATGGCCGCCCTCGTGATTTCGTCAACGAGCGCCATTCCGCTGAGTACGCGCCCGATCGCGGTGTAGCGACCGTCGAGATTCTCATTGTCGGTCTGCATGATGAAGAACTGGGTGCTGGTGGAATTCTCGCGGCCCTTGTTCCCCATGCCTACGACGCCGCGGATGAAGGGTGTCGGGCCGAATTCGTCGTGCAGGGGGCGGCCGGACGCGCCCTTTCCGTCATTGGTCGGGTCGCGGTCGCGAGAATTGGGATCACCGCCCTGGATCATGAAGCCGGGAACGACGCGGTGAAATGTCGTCCCGTCGTAATAGCCATCGTTCGCGAGTTCGATGACGTTGACGACCGTCGCAGGCGCGAGCTCGGGCATCAATTCGATGAGGAGAGTGCCACTGGTTTCCGGGGACTCGATGGTAATTTCGAGGACGGGATGACTCGGGTCTCGAGGCCAGCTGAAGGGCGGACTCGATGACGCGCCCTCGGCCTGCAGCTTCGTACCCTCCGTGGCGCTTCCCGATCCATCGTCGAGCGGGTTGCAGGCCAGAGCGAAAACCATCGACGCCGCGCACGTGAGCGCACGTACGGCACGGCCGATCCGCTGCCTCGCGAACTCGGTCGCCGCCGCGAGGTCACGAGAATCGCGCTGCAATCCGAGGGCGCTGACGTCGCGAGGGGAGGGGGTCCGGTGTGATAGCGTGCCGCACATGAGGAATTCATCGTCCATTGTCGCCGTGCAACTGAGTCCTTTGAGTGCCCATGAGGGCCGGTCGGGGGACGCACCCGAGCGGAAAAGAAACACGACTGCGCAAGATTCGCGCATACGGGGCCAAGTCGTCGCAGTCCTGATCGCCTTCATCCTGGTCGCGGTCGGTCCGATCGGCGTCGGCGTCGCGCGAGCGGCATCGCCCGCTCCCGCGGTCGGTCGGGAGGGCATGGTCGTCTCGACGCACGCTGCCGCGGCGCGAGCGGGAGCACGAATTCTCGAGATGGGCGGTAACGCGATCGACGCTGCGGTCGCGACCGCATTCGCCGTCGGGGTGGTCCAGCCTTTCTCTGCGGGCGTGGGCGGCGGCGCTTTCGCGCTGATCCGTCTCGAGGACGGTTCGATTCGCGCACTCGACGCCCGCGAAACTGCACCGGCGGCGGCAACGTCCACGATGTACACCGATCCGGGTGTTCCGAAGGGCGCCTCCATGCGCGGGCCCCTCGCGATCGCCGTTCCCTCTTTCGTTCCGGGGATGATCGAGCTGCTCGAGAAACACGGGACGATGCCGCTCGCGAAGGTGCTGGCGCCGGCGATCGAGTTTGCCGAGAACGGGGTCGAGATCGGGCGCTATCACGCGCGGATGGCGGGATTCATGCGCGATCGATTCGACGAGGCCACGTTCCCCGAGACCTGGCGGATCCAGTTCGGCCCCTTTGATCCGGAGGCGATGCGGGGGGAGATCCTCGTGCAAGAGGACCTTGGCCGGTCCCTTCGTCTGCTCGCAAGGCGCGGACAGAGCGTATTTCGGGACGGTGAAATCGCCCGAGCGATCGTGGCCGAAGTGGAGAAGCGGGGTGGACTGCTGACGCTCGAGGATCTGCGCGACTATCAACCACGCTGGCGAGAGCCGGTGATCGGTTCGTACCGCGGTCTGCGAGTCGCCAGTTTCCCACCACCGTCCTCGGGTGGGGCGGTCCTCGTTCAGACGCTCAATATACTCGAGGCATTCGATCTCCAGGGACTCCGGGCGGGCGGTGCCCCCGCGATCCACGTTGTGACCGAGGCGATGAAGCTCGCCTTCGCGGATCGTGCGGCGTACATGGGTGACTCTGATTTCGTCGATGTACCGGTGGCTCGTCTCGTCTCGAAGGAGTACGCGAAGACTCAGCGCGCGCGTATCAACACCGCTGAGGCGACCTTGATCTCGGCGCCGGGGAGCATCCCAGAAGATGCGGGAACGACACATCTGTCCGTGAGCGATTCCGCGGGTCGTGCGGTCGCGCTCACGATGACGATCAACACTCCGTTCGGTTCGGGAATCACAGTCCCGGGCACCGGTGTCATCCTGAACAACGAGATGGATGACTTCGCGGCGGCCAAAAACACGCCCAACGGGTACGGCCTGATCGACACCCGGGGCGCGAATCTCGTCGCGCCCGGGAAGCGCCCGCTCTCGAGCATGACGCCGACCATCCTCGACCGGGACGGTCGACTCTTCATGGTGTCCGGCAGCCCGGGGGGACCGCGCATCATCTCGACGACTCTGCTGACAATCCTCAACGTGGTCGATTGGAAGATGGATCCCCAGGCCGCCGCCGCCGCGCCGCGTTTTCATCACCAATGGGATCCGAACCGACTGCGAGTGGAGCCGGGGACATCGGACGAGGTGATCGGGGCACTCGAGGCGCGGGGCCACGACGTCGAGCTGAGTCCACGTTACTGGTCGGCGGCCGAAGTGATCGTGGTGGATCCGGAGACCGGAGAACACCTCGGAGGGGCAGATCCGCGGTCCGACGGGGCGGCAATCGGTGTCAGGGAGGTCCTCGGTTCTCCAGCGGAAAGGTTGGGGTCGGTGTTGAGGGTCGACTGAGGGTGCGGTGATCGAATGAAAGAGGGGTCGCTTGACCGGTTCCGGACCGTCGAGGGCCGACAAGCGACGGAATCCACCCGCCCATCCGCAGCAGACCCACGCGATATCGATGCTAAGAGAGAACTAGAATCAAAGGGTTTGACGGGTCGATCTACGCTCTAAAGACGGCTCGTTGCTGAATTTCCCCCCCACGTGGGTCCGGAGTAGAGAGTTTTCAGCAAAGGTGTCAAAGTTTTTTCCACTAAGTGGGTTCACTGCTGTACATTACCCCCACGTCGATTGACGTCTGGTCCAGTTTGAAGACGGTGAGACCCGGAAACGAGGCATCCGACTCATCATCTGCATTTTTTAAGGGGATATTCGGCCTTAGTGGACCAGATTGATCCGATGTGTGCTCCCTTACTTGGGAAGGGTGGGAGCAGCAAAGTCGCACGGCCGGTGAGCGCCCACTCTCCTTAGTGGAGCGCTCCTGGCCCTGCCTCTTTGTCGCAAGGGTTTGGCCCCACGGGGCCGCCGATCAGTGCTCTCGAAAAATGATTGATCTGAGACCGGCTCTGCCTCGGGCCCTCGGATCGGGTTGGCCCACAACCGTGATGAAGCAGAACGGCATCATCGGGGTGGGGACCGCAGGGAAGCGATGCCTCGACCGCAACGGTCCCCGTCGCTGGTGATGTACTCCGGACGCCCCCAGACCCGAGGTCTGGGGGCGTCCTCGTTTCAGGGATGCACCGCGCTGACCGTGCACGCCTCGACCCGGAAGATCCTGCGCGCCACGCGCAGGATATCGGCCGGAGTGATCTCGGCGATTCGATCCGGGTAGGCGTCGGAGTGGTCCGGACCGAGTCCATAGATGGAGTCGAGGGCGATGTGGGCTGCCCGGGAGTGATTGCGCTGGGAGTCGATCGCGAAGCTGCCCGTGCCGTATCGGATCCCCCGCTCGAGTTCTTCCTCGCTTGGTGCGACGCTGACGAGGCGATCGATCTCTTCGAAGATCCCGCGGCGAGCGCGTTCCATCTTGTCGGGTGCAGTCGCGATGTAGATCGAGAAATAGCCGGGAGCAAGTCCCTCGACATCCGAGGCCGATACCGTGTAGGCGAGGCTCTGACGATCTCGCAGTTCGAGAAAGAGGCGTCCCCCCTGACCGGCGAGGAGCTGAGAGATCAGCTCGAGGGCGTGGCGATCCGGGTCGTCGAGGGTCAGCCCCCGGAAACCGACCACGAGATGAGCCTGGGCGCGATCCTTGATCAGCGCAGACTCGCGTACCCCGACGCCGCGCGTTTCGGTTGCGGGGAGCGGGAACTCGTGCGTGCCCGGCGGCAATCCTCCGAGCCGATCGGCGACGAGATACGCCACCTTTTCGGGATCGACATCTCCGACGATCGCGATGGCTGACCGATCGGCGCGTACGAGATCGCCCGAATGCCGCGCGAGGTCCTCCGCTGATAGCGCCTCGATTGCTTCCCGTTCGCCGAGCACGGAGAGACGGTACGGATGACTCTCGAACTCGGTTTGTACGAAGAGTTGGAAGGCGCATTGGCCGAGCCTGTCCTCTCGGCGATCGAGAGCGGCGAGCGTCTCGCGACGTTCTCTCTCGATCTCCTCCGGATCGAAGCGGGGCTCGAGCAATGCCTCGGCAAACAGGGCGAGAGCTGGATCGAGGGTTTCGCTGAGACTGTCGAGGGTCAGGCCGATGGAGTTACGACCCGAGAAGCCATCGATGTCGGCAGCGAGTCCCTCTATCTGGCGAGCGAATGAGTCGGCGGAGAGCGACCGCGTGCCGCGCGTCCACATTGCACTCAGGAAGCGGGTGATCCCGGAATTCGAGTCGTTCTCGGCGAGCAGCCCCCCGAGACTGGAGAGTCGGACCGCAGCGATGGGTACCTCCGGACGGCGCAGGATGTGAACGTCGAGCCCGTTCGAAAGCGTCGCGTCCAGGCGTTCCCCCGCTCCGTCTGCGGCCGTGCGAAGCGGCCCGAGCGCGAGACGATTCCCGTCGGATTCGCTCGCCAATTCGGTTCGCTTCGCGGCATCCCTTTCCGGGGCACGGATCGGTCGCTCTTCGCACGCCGCGGAGAGGCCCTGCGAGATCGCCCGCCGGAGGGCCGATTCGTCGATCCCGGGGTCGCTGCTCTCGGGAATCAGCGCGGCAATCGTCAGACCAGACGGGTCGAGGTATTTCTGGGCGACTCGCTGCAAGTCCCTGGGCGTCGCGACGCGCATGATCTCGAGGGCCTCTTTCTCTCGGCGCCATCCGCCGCCCATCGACTCGTAGCTTCCGATCTTGGAAGCGACGCCGGAGACGCTCTCGCGCTCGAACTGCTCACTCGCCAGAAAGTTTTTCCGTGCGCGCTCCAGTTCGTCCGCCGAGACGCTCTCGCGGCGTAGGCGATCTGTTTCCTCGACGATTCGCCGCGTGGCCTCGAGAATTCGCGGACCATCGGTTTCGTAGCCGATGCTGAAGAGTCCACGATCGAGGGGTGTATAGGCGCCGGCATCGATGCGATCGACCAGGGCTTCGTTCTCGCGGATCTGACGAACCAATCGGCTCGATTCGCATTCGCCCAACACATAGGCCAACAGGTCGAGATGGATCGCGTCCGGCTCGCAGAAACGTGACGCGGGCCAGGAGAGGTCGACTCGATGACCCTCGAAGGGTCGGCGCAGGGCCGCGACGCGAAGTCCGGCGGAGACGGGTTCGACCGGGCGATCGCGTTCGGCGCTTCCCGCCTCGGCATCGGCGAAGAGGCGCTCGATTTCCGCTGCGACCTCGCGACTGTCGAAGTCGCCCACCGCGACCACCATCAGGTTGTCCGGGGTGTACCAGCGCTCGAAGAATCGCCGGACTCGAGCGCGATCGAAGCCCGCGACATTCGACGCGGGACCGAGGATCGGTGCGCCATAGGGATGTTTCTTGAAACATTCGCGGAAGGCCATGTCGCCTAGCACGTGCCCCGGTGTGTCATCCGACCTGCGGATCTCTTCGAGCACGACCTCGCGCTCGCGGCAGACCTCCTCCTCGTCGAAGACGGAGAAACGCACGGCGTCCGTCAAGATGTCGAGGCCCTCTTGCCAGGCCGCCGCGGGCAGGGTGGCGTGATAGACGGTCTGGTCGAACGAGGTATACGCGTTGATGTGGCCTCCGAGACCCTCGATGTCACCGGCGACGACTCCCACTCCGCGGCGCTCGGTGCCCTTGAAGAGCATGTGCTCGTGGAAATGAGCCAGGCCTTCCTCGCCGTCCCGCTCGTCCGCGGAGCCCACACCGGCCCAGATCTGGAGTTCGACGACCGGAGAGCGGTGGCTCTCACGCAACAGGATCGTCAATCCATTGGAGAGGACCTGGTGATGGGTCGTTGCGGACGTGGAGGTACTCGAGGGTCCGGGATTCGCGCCGTTCGGCTGAGGCGCATCGCTGTGCGAAGTGGAATTCGGGGTCAAAGCGCCGCGAGCTTACCGGAGGCCACGCTGCGCCGCTCGCGAAGGGCGCGCTGCCGACCGCTTTCGAACCGACGGGGCTAGGCTGTCGAAATGGCCAGGGAGTCCAAGGGGCAGACCACGATGCGAGACAATCTCTTCGACGACAGCAGCGTCGGGGTCTATCTCCATCTCCCGTTCTGTGATCGGATCTGTCCCTATTGCGACTTCGCGGTCGTTCCCGCGCGACCCCTCGAGGCCGCGGTGGAAGCGCGCTACCTGGAAGGACTCCAGGCGGAACTCACCGCTCGCCGCTCGGATTTCCAGGGCCGATCCCTCGCGACGCTCTACTTCGGCGGTGGAACGCCGTCGATCTTCCGACCGGAGTCGATTCGAACGCTGGTCGAAGCCGTCCGCGAGGCGTTCCCCGCGCGCCGCACCGACGAGACCGAGACGACCCTCGAGCTCAATCCGAGCACACTCGAGGAGGCCCGCCTCCCCGAATTTCGGGAGGCGGGTGTGAATCGACTGTCGATCGGCATCCAATCCTTCGACGACGACCAGTTGAAGCGCCTGGGTCGGGCTCATCGCGCGCCGGTCGCCCGATCCACGCTCTCCGCGGCCCGAGCTGCGGGTTTCGAGAACCTGTCGATCGATCTCATCTTCGCGGGCCCGGGGCAGAACACGACAGAGCTCGGACGCGATCTCGACGAGCTGCTCGAGTGGTCGCCTGAGCACGTTTCGACCTACGAGCTGACCTTCGAGCCCGAAACGCCTTTCGGCAAGGCCCTCGCGGCGGGCAAGATGGAAGCTTGCGAAGAGGACCGCGCGGCGGACATGATCGAGCAGATCGAGTCGCGTCTCGAAGGGGCTGGATTCGAGCGATATGAGATTTCGAGCTACGCGCGGCCCGGTCGTCGCTCGAACCACAATGCCCGATATTGGCAGCGGCAGGCCGTGCTGGGACTCGGCCTCGGTGCCCACTCGATGGAGGCGCGCTCAGAGGACCGCCCCCACGGTGCGCGACGTGCCAATCCGCGCTCGCTCGAACGATGGCATGCCGCCGTCGCCGCGAACCCGTCCACGGTGGGGGAAATCGAATCCCTTTCGGTCGAGACCGCCCGTGGAGAGGCGGTTTTCCTCGCGCTCCGGCAGCGTGAGGGCCTGAATGCACTCCGTTTCGAAGCCGAGTTCGGAGAGCCGCCCAGAGCCTTCTTTGGTCCCGAGATCCGCTCTGCCGTGGATCGCGGTTGGCTCCTCGAAGGGGCCGCGGGAGATCTGCAGCTCACCGCGGAGGGGAGGCTTCTCGCGGACAGCGTCGCGGCGGAGTTCGTCGCGGCCGAGGGAAACCGGAGTGTTGGGAATTGACGCTCCCTGAGGGCAGGGGTATTCAATGACGCGTTCGGGGATGAGGCTCGGCAAGGTTTCAACGACTCCTCGAGATCATTGAGGTTTCCATGTCCAGGGTCCCCCAGCGATTCGATTCCGGCGGAAGCGGTCGACTTCGGATTCACACTCCCCGGCGCGAGAATGAACTCTCGGAGCGGCAGGCGATGGTCCTGCGCGCGCTCGTGGCGGCCTATGTTGGCCGGGCCGGACCGGTCGCGTCTGGGGCGATTTCGCAGCTCGTGCGTAAATCCCTGTCTCCCGCGAGCATCCGCAATACGCTGGTCGAGCTCCACGAGGCGGGTCTGATCGACAAGGCCCACGCTTCCGCCGGCCGAGTCCCGACCTCTCTTGGGCTGCGTGTCTACGTGGAGCAACTGCTCGAGCTCGGCGATCTGGGTCCGCACCATCAGAGGCTTCTCGATCGCGAATTCGACGGTCTCGACGCCGCGGGGACGCCATGGCAGGCATCGCATCTTCTCTCCGAACATACGCGCCAACTCGGCTTCGTGGTTGCCCCTCGTGTGGAACGACTCCGGTTGCGAACTCTGCACCTCATTCCCGTCGCCGCGGGGCGGGTTCTCGCTGTTCTGGTCGCGGAAAATGGCGGCGTCATCGAACGGATCGTCGACGACGTAGGTCCGATCTCGACCCGGGAACTCGAGCGCGTGCGAGAACATCTCGCCGAGCGGATCGAGGGTCGGACCCTGATCGGGCTACGGCGACTGCTCGAGACCGAACGCGGGGAGTTGCAGGGTGAGGCGGACGATCTGCTGCGGCGAGCCTGGACCCTGGGAATGCGCGCTTGTGAAGTGTCCGACGCTTCGGTTGTGGACGATCTGGTGATCGCCACCCACCTGGCTCTGCTCGATCAGCCGGAATTCTCGGATCCCGAGCGGATTCGAGGCCTGTTTGCGGCACTCGAGACGAATCAGCGGCTGCTCGACCTCCTGCGCCAGATCGCGCAGGCCGATAGGGGAGAGACGGGCATCGGCTTGTCGATGTCCCTGGGGGTCGAACTCGGGGAGCCTTCGCTTTGCGACTGTGTCCTGATTGCGGTTCCGTATGGATCTTCAGTGAGGGATGCTTCGACACAGGGTGCCTCGAGTGTCGGGTCTACTCAGGCCGGCTACTCGGGGGAGGGCGTCTCGGGGGAGCCGTCGGGTCAGGAGGCCCTGGGTGTGCTCGGGGTGATCGGTCCCCAGCGCATGGACTACGGACGGGTGATCCCTCTCGTTCATTACTGCTCGGAGTTGGTGACCCGAAAACTGTTGGCGTGATTCCCGTTCGGATGGGACGCTTTCGAGCGGCGTCACGAGCGAAACCCGACGGCCGGGCGCCATCCCCCTTCCCACGCGATTGGATGATTCTCGAATGAGTGATTTGCCCGAAGACGACGTCGTCGACCCCGAGGTCGATGGCCCGAAGATCGCCGCCAGCGATGAGCTGGAAGAGGCGTTGCGTGAGGCCACGGAGGCGCTCGAGGAGCGCGGTACTGGCCCCGACGCAGCGGAAGCGGCCGAGGGAGAGGCCACGTCGCCAGACAAGATGACGATCGAGCTGCTCTCCCAGGAGCTCCAGGATCTGAAGAATCTCCACGAGGAGAAGCTGAAGGAGTTCGAGGAACAGGCGGAGGTACAGCTTCGTCTCCAGGCGGAATTCGAGAATTTCCGGCGACGGAGCCTCAAGGAAAAGCAGGAGAGCTTTAAGTTCGGGCACCAGAATCTCGTCAAGGATCTCCTTTCGACGGTCGATAATCTAGAACGCGCCGTGGAGCACGGTGCGCAGAACGCGGGGGCGGAGAGCCAGGGCATTCTCGACGGTGTCGAGCTGGTGCAGCACGAAATTCTCGGGGCACTCGCCAAGCACGGCGTCTCGGAGATCGTGGCAGAGGGTGGGGTTTTCGATCCGGCGGTTCACGAGGCGATGGGGCAGATCCCGAATGGAGATGTGCCCCCGAACACCGTCCTCCAGGTGCTCCAAAAAGGATATGTGATCCACGACCGGATGTTGCGTCCGTCGCGGGTCATCGTCTCTCGGGAACCGGCGGCCGATGAAGCATCGATCGAGGTGACCGAGGACAGCCAATAGATCTCGGCTCCTCTCGACTCACCCTTCGGCGGCGCCAAGGAAGCCGGTCAGCGAGCCGGGATTAGAGGAAGAGGAGCGGGACCTCATGGGCAAGGTCATCGGGATCGATCTCGGAACCACGAATAGCTGTGTGTCGGTGATGGTGGGCGATCAGGCGGAAGTGGTCGCGAACGCCGAGGGCGCGCGCACGACGCCGTCGATGGTGGCCTACACGGAGAGTGGTGAAAAGCTCGTCGGCCAGATTGCGAAACGCCAGGCCGTTACGAACCCGGACCGCACCATTTTCGCCTGCAAACGACTGATCGGGCGCAAGTTCGAAGCCGACGAAGTCGCTTCGTTCGGAAGGATCGCGCCCTTCAAGATCGTTGCGGCTGAGAATGGCGACGCGTGGGTGGAGATCGACGGGAAGGCCTGCTCTCCCCAGGAGATCTCGGCGATGATCCTCACCCGGATGCGCGAGACCGCGTCCGAATTTCTCGGTGAGCCCGTCGAACAAGCGGTGATCACGGTCCCCGCCTACTACAACGACGCGCAACGTCAGGCGACCAAGGAGGCGGGCAAGATCGCGGGGCTCGAAGTCCTGCGCATCATCAACGAGCCCACGGCTGCCGCGCTCTCCTACGGAATCAACAAGGACGAGGACCAGAAGATCGCCGTATTCGACCTCGGGGGCGGCACCTTTGACGTTTCGATCCTCGAGATCGGCGAAGGCGTGTTTCAGGTCCTGAGCACGAATGGCGACACGTTTCTCGGCGGAGAGGATTTCGACAACGTCATCGTCGAAGCGCTCGCGGGGAATTTCGAGAAGGAAACGGAAATCGATCTGCGCGGTGATCCGATGGCGCTCCAGCGTCTCAAGGAAGCAGCGGAGCGGGCGAAGCACGAACTCTCCTCGGCCGAAGAGACGGACATCAATCTGCCCTTCATCTGTGCGGACGAGGAGGGCCCGAAGCATCTGGTGCATTCGATGAGCCGGGAAGAACTCGAGCTTCTGGTCGGAGACATGGTCGCTCGACTCGAGGGGCCTTGTCGGACGGCGCTCGAGGATGCCGGACTCTCGGCAAGCGACGTCGACGAGGTGGTGTTGGTCGGTGGCATGACGCGGATGCCGCTCGTTCAACAGAAGGTGGAGGAGATCTTCGGGAGGCCGCCCATGAAGGGCGTGAATCCCGATGAGGTCGTATCGGCGGGCGCCGCGATCCAGGGTGGGGTGCTGACCGGCGAAGTCGAGGAGGTGCTCCTGCTCGACGTCACGCCGCTCTCCCTGGGCGTCGAGACCCAGGGCGGTGTCGCCACGAAGATCCTCGACAAGAACACGACGATCCCGTGCGCGAAGAGCCAGGTCTTCTCGACCACCGAAGACCACCAGGACGTCGTCCGCATTCACGTCTTGCAGGGCGAACGCGAGATGGCCGAGGACAACATGACTCTGGGCCGTTTCGAGCTCGTCGGAATTCCGCCCGCACCCCGTGGCGTTCCGCAGATCGAGGTGACCTTCGCGATCGACACCGATGGCGTCGTGAGTGTGTCCGCCAAGGATCTGGGAACCAACAAGAGTCAGGGAATCGAGGTCACCGCCTCGAGCGGTCTCACCGAGGAACAGGTGGAAAAGCTCGTCGAGGAAGCCCAGGGCAACGCCGTCGCCGATCAGGCGCTGCGATCCCTGATCGAACTCCGAAACAAGGCAGACGGGCTGATGTATTCGGCGACGAAGACCCTCGAGGAGTTCGCCGAGGACGTGGATCCTTCAGATGCGATACAGCTGACGGCGCAGATCAAGAAGACCGAGTCTCTCCTCGGAGGAGAGGACCCCGCCGCCCTCGAGAGTGCGCTCGAGGAATTGTCGAGGCTCTCCTACTCACTGACCGAGAAGCTCTACGCAACGCTCGGCGGAGCGGAGGCGGAGCAGGCGGAAGCCGCACCGGCCAACGACTCCGGTTCCGAAGATTCCGACGCCGGCGAGAGCTGATCCGTCACGCCCCGCTTGACATCCCCCACTCGGTAACGAGCCTTCCCGCAACGCGGTCCGCCTGACCCACGGGGATGGCCTGGGCGGCGTTCAAATCTTTTGGGCGACCCATCGGTCGCCGAATCAAGCGGCTGTTCGGCTCGAGCAACAGAGGGGAGCATTTTTGGGCAAGCGGGACTACTACGACGTGCTGGGGGTCGCTCGGGGCGCACCGGAGCCCGATCTCAAGAAGGCGTATCGCAAGCTCGCGATGGAGTGTCACCCCGATCGCAACCCGGATGATTCCGAGGCCGAAGAGCGCTTCAAGGAGGTCTCCGAGGCCTACGCAGTGCTCTCGGATCAAGAGAAGCGCTCCCGCTACGATCAGTTCGGCCATGCCGGACTCGCTGGCCCGGGCGGTAGCGGGCACCCCGGCGCCGATTTCGGGGATCTCGGCAATTTCGGTGATCTCTTCAGCGATCTCTTTGGCGACATCTTCGGCGGGGGCGGGGGCCGCGGAGGAAGCCGGCGCGGGCGGGGGCAACGCGGTGCCGATCTCCGATACAACCTACAGATCGACCTCGACGACGTCCTGAACGGCTGTTCTCCGAGCCTCAAGATCCCGAAGATGAAGCGCTGCGAACCCTGCTCGGGGTCCGGCGCTGCGGAAGGTTCGAAGCCGGCAAGGTGTGGACGTTGCGAGGGGACGGGACAGCTGATCTTTCAGCAGGGCTTCTTCCGCGTGAACCGGCCCTGCGACGCCTGCGGTGGAGCGGGGGAGGTCATCACCAATCCCTGCTCGAGTTGTCGTGGAACCGGTCGTGTCGAGGGACAACAATCCATCCAGGTGAAGGTGCCGCCGGGCGTCGAAGACGGCGCGCGACTGCGCGTGAGTGGGGAGGGTGAGGCGGGGATCGCAGGGGGCGAACCGGGGGATCTCTACGTCGTCATGGTCATGCGAGACCATCCTCTATTCGAGCGCGAGGGAACCGACCTCCACCTCGAAGTGCCCGTTCCCTTCGTCCAGGCCGCGCTCGGCGCCGAGGTCGAAGTGCCCACCCTCGACGGCAAAGTCAAGCTCCAGATTCCTGAGGGCACACAGTCCGGGCGCGTACTCCGTCTGCGCGCCAAGGGCCTTCCGCCGCTGCAGCCGCGTCTGGATCATGCGCAGCTGATGAAGATGCGGGGTGATCTCTACGTTCGTGTCTTCGTCGAGGTCCCGACCAAGTTGAACAGCCGGCAGCGGGAACTGCTCGAGGAATTTGCTGCCCAGTCGGGCCACGAGGTCTCTCCGACCACCAAGGGATTCGTCGACAAGATCCGCGACTTTTTCTGAGCGCCTGATCGGCGACGAGGGAGTTCCACCGTGGGCCCGTCGGGCGACGTCGTGGAACCGATCCTTCGCGCGATTTGTCCCACGGAGGTGACCGGAACAGACCGGTCAGACTAGACTGGCGACCGTTCGGATGAGCGAAATCTGCGGGGGGTCGCATGGCACGAGATGATTGGCATCGCCGAGGGTATGGGGGAGGTCGAACGGGCATCCTTCGTCTCGTCGGACCCGGTTGCGCGCTGATGATTCTCGCGTTGATCTGGTCGGGATGTTCGCTCACCGGCCTCTCCGCGCCGAGCGTGCCGCCCGAACAGCGCGCAGCCTACGATGCGGCGATGGGGCGGCTGCCGGCCGACTCCCGCGGTGCGGCGCGAGCCCTCGAGAATTTCATCGCGACCTATCCACGGAGTCAGCTCGCCGACGATGCCGCGGAACAGCTCTCCCAGCTTTCCCTGGCAGCCGGTCGCCAGGAAGAGGGAATGCGCTGGCTCGGGCGGATCCTCAGTTTTCAGCCCGACGGCGATCGCGCGGCGCCGGCCCGCCTTCGTCTCGCCCAACTCGAATACGCCCGGGAAAAACGCTCGGCCGCTCGGCGGCTGATCGGCCCCCTCGATCTCGGTCGGCTCTCGCTCACCGATCAGCGCGCGGCGTTGCGTCTTCGAGTGGCGCTCGCGCAGACGCCCGTCGAGCGTCTCGAACAACTGAGTGCGCTCCGTGCCGCCCTGGTTGCAGAATTCAGCATGCGATCCGAGCAGCGGGAGAGCGAAGCCGGCGCTCGCAGCCGACTCCTGAGCCGGCTCCAAGCCGTCGACCGGGACATCGACGAAATCATCGATCGCGCGGCCTCAGCTGAACTCGAAGAGATGATGCGCGGACTGCGCGGACGTCCCCCGGCAGCGGGGATTGCGCTCGAATTGAGTCGCCGTGCACTCGACGCCGGTCAACTGGATCTCGCCGCAGACCGTCTTGCTCGAACGCGATCCCTGATGCGAAGCGACACCGACTACGGCCAGCTGCGCGTTCTCCAGGAGCGATTGGCTCGGCTGCTCGAAATCGCCGAAGCCGAGGCGGATCTGCCACCGCTGCGCGAACTCGTCGATCGGCCCCGCCCGCGAACCGACGATGCCCGCGGTACCGTGGGGATCGTGCTTCCCCTGACGGGCCGCTTTTCACACTACGGTGAAGGAAGTCTGCGCGGAGTGCTGCTCGCGGCGGGTCTGTTCACGGACGACGACGACGCCGCTGCCGACGCGATTCGTTTTGGATATCCAGACGAAGGAACCGACGAGGAGTTGGGTGGCGCCGGACGATCGCGCCGGGAAATTCGGCTGGTCGTGCGGGATTCGGAGGGTGATCCAACGAGAGCGGCGGAGGCCGTTCGAGAACTCGCAGACGATCCCGATCTAGTCGCCGTCATCGGGCCGATCTTCAGTGCCGAGTCGATCGCCGCGGCCAAGGCGGCGGAAGAGGTCGGCGTTCCAATCGTCACGCTATCGACGCGGGAGGACATTCCCGTTGGTCGCGTCCAGGCATTTCGAACTCGAACGACCCCTGGAGACGAAGTCGGTGTGCTCGTCGGGCACGCCTTCGACACGCTCGAGGCCGAGCGATTCGCGGTGCTCTACCCAAAGACACGTTACGGGCGGGGGATGCGCAAGCTCTATTGGGATGCGGTGACGGCGCGGGGCGGAAAGATGGTCGCGGCTTCGAGCTATGACCCGGAGGCCGTGGATTTCAAGACCGCGATGCGAAACATGATCGGCTATCGCTTTCTGACGAACTGGGAAAAGAAGGCGCTCGAGGAACGGGACGACATCCTGAGGGCCGCGCGACGCCTCGAGCCGGCAGACGCCCTGCTGCTCCGGGACGCGGCCTACGACATTCTGGGTCCCGAACTCGTGCGGCTCCCGCCGATCGTCGACTTCGACGTCCTCTTCATCCCCGACTCCGCGGACAAGATCGCCCTGATCGCTCCTGGTTTGGCGCTTCACGAAATCCGCGATGTCGGACTGCTCGGCTCCAGCGATTGGGTCGACGTAGAACTGCTGCGCGTCGGCAGGCAACACGTCGCCGACGCTGTGGTGAGTACGCCCTTCTACCCGGAGAGTGATCTGCCCTTCGTTGTGGAATTCGTCGAGGGATATCGGAAAACCTTTGGATCCGAGCCGGACGCGTACTCGGCGGAAGCCTTCGATGCGATGAACCTCGTGCTCGTGCAGTTGTCAGCCGGTCGGACGAATCGTGACGGTGTACGAGCGGGTCTGCTCGACACACGGGCGTACCCGGGTGCCACAGGGGTGTTGACCATGCATCCCAATGGGAACGCGCGTCGTCGTCCCTTCTTGTTGCAAATTTCCGGACGTCGTTTTCGACCGCTGGATTGACCCCTCTCGCCGCATGATCGCGCGCGGATTGCCGGTCCCTTGCGTTCAGTCCTCGCTCTTCGTGCCACAGTGCAGATCGAAATCCGCAGACGTCGCTGACACCTAAAGTCACCTCATTGCCAGCCGTTAATGATTCTATGCAATGCAGGCCCCCCGCTGACGGTCTTCCCGAGGAACTCCCCGTGCTCGCTCTGCGTGAGTTCGTTGTGTTTCCGTACATGGTCCTCCCACTCTTTGTCTCCCGCGAACAGTCGATTGCGGCGGTCGAGGACGCGATGGCGGGAGATCGACTCGTTCTCCTCGTGGCCCAGCGCAATCCCGAAACGACCGATCCCGACCCGGATGACCTCTATCAGATCGGCACAGTCGCGATGGTCATGCGAAGCATGCGAATGTCGGACGGTCGACTGAAGGTCCTCGTGCAGGGACTCGCGAAGGCACGGATCGATTCGGTGATCGAGCATCGTGGAAGCACGTGGGTGCGCGCGACTTCGCTCGAGAGTGACGACGAGGCCGCCGACGACTGGACGGTCGAGGGCGAGGCGCTGACCCGCGCCGTCCGCAGTCGTGTCGAGGAACTGCTTCCGCTCAAGAATCTTCCACCAGAGATTCTTTCGATCACCGCGAATGTCCAGAATCCCGGTCGCCTCGCGGATCTGGTCGCATCGAATCTCAGACTCCAACTGGAAGAGGCACAGGAAGTCCTCGAGATTCAGGATTCGATCACGCGGCTTCGCAAGGTCGACTCTCTGTTGAAGCGCGAGCTCGAAGTATCCTCGCTACAAGCCGGCATCCACTCGGGCGGCGGTGACCCGCCGCAGGACGAGCTTTCTCGCGACCAGCGCGAGGTTTTCCTGCGTGAGCAGCTTCGCGCGATTCAGAACGAACTCGGTGAGGTCGATCCTCGAGCGGAAGAGTTCGATGAGTATCGACTGAAGGTAGAGGAAGCGACCCTGCCCGAGGAAACCAGGGAAGAGGCGCTGCGTCAGCTGCGTCGGCTCGAGCGGATGCATCCGGATGGACCCGAGGCCCAGGTCGTGCGCAACTATCTCGACTGGGTCGTGGAGCTGCCCTGGGATCGCAGTTCCCCGGATCGTGTCGGGCTCGACGAGGCCCGCGAGATCCTCGATCGCGACCATGCGCATCTCTCGATCGTGAAAGATCGGATTCTGGAATTCCTCGGTGTGCGCAAGCTGCGCGAAGATTCGCGCGGACCGATCCTGTGCTTCGCCGGACCACCCGGTGTTGGCAAGACCTCTCTCGGTCGGTCGATCGCTCGCGCGATGGGTCGTGAATTCGTGCGCGTGTCGCTCGGCGGCGTGAGGGACGAAGCGGAGATCAGAGGGCATCGTCGCACCTACGTCGGCGCGCTCCCGGGTCGTATCATCCAGGGTCTGAAGCAGGCGGGAACGAGCAATCCGGTGATGATGCTCGACGAACTCGACAAGCTCGGCGCGGATTTCAGGGGTGACCCCTCGGCCGCACTACTCGAGGTCCTCGACCCGGAGCAGAATCGCGAGTTCAGCGACCATTTCCTGAATACACCCTTCGATCTGTCGAAGGTGCTCTTCATTGCGACCGCGAACACGCTCGAGCCAATTCCGGCGCCGCTTCGCGATCGGATGGAGATCATCCAGCTCTCGGGCTACACGCCCGAGGAGAAGTCGGAGATCACGGCGAACTTCCTGATCCCTCGCCAGGTCAAGGAGCACGGTCTTGCGCAGGAGCACATCAGTTGGACTCGCAACGCGATCGCGTCACTCGGCTCCGAATACACTTGGGAAGCGGGGGTGCGAAACCTCGAACGGCAGGTCGCGGCAGTCTGCCGCAAGGTCGCGCGCCGGCGAGCCGAGGGCGACGAAACGAAGGCGGTGATCAACACGAGGGCCCTCGACAAGTTGCTCGGACCGCCGCCCTACAAGCACGACGCCGCGGCCGAGGTTTCGGATGTCGGTCTCGTGAACGGGCTGGCCTGGACGGAAGCGGGGGGCGAAGTGCTCTCACTCGAAGCGAATCTCTCCCGGGGCAAGGGGCTCGTCTTGACGGGACAACTCGGTGACGTGATGAAGGAGAGCGGCCAGGCAGCATTGTCCTACGTGCGCTCGATCCTCGCTGAGATCGGTGTCGATGAACGCGAATTCAGCCGACATCAGATTCACGTGCACGTTCCGGCGGGCGCGACGCCGAAGGACGGGCCGTCAGCGGGTGTGGCCCTCGCAACCGCGATCGCTTCCCTCGCAACGAGCGTGCCCGTTCGAGCGGACGTGGCAATGACCGGTGAAGTTACACTGCGGGGGCGGGTGCTCCCGGTCGGTGGGGTGCGCGAGAAGGCGCTGGCCGCGCTGCGCAGCGGGATCACTACGATCGTCATCCCGGAGAGCAACGTCGCGGATCTGCGCGAGATTCCGAAGGAGCTCAAGAAGCGGATCACCTTCGTGCCGGTGAAGCACATGCGAGAGGTCCTCGATCACGTGCTCGAGGCCCCCCTCGAATGG
>JAPYTP010000115.1 GCA_029941885.1 Myxococcota bacterium | reverse complement strand
TTCTTCCATTCAGCCTGCAATGCGAATGGACCGGCCACCGTCGCCAACTCGGCGGGAATCGTGGTCGAGCCGTCGGTGGTGAAATCATTGATCTCGAGAAAGTCGGGCGCTTGATGGATTTCGGGTTCTTGCGCCCACGCCGTCCTCCCATTTTCCGAGTGTACGTCGTCAAAATGATCTGGGCAACGAACGCTTTTTGCTAAGAGACAGTTCTTGGTGATTGCTTATGCGGCCTTCTCGGCCAGGTACTCCTTCTTTCTTCGCTCCATGGTTCTTCTCTTGATCTTCGATCGTTCAGTCAACACCGCATACTGCCTCCCGAAGTAGACATCAGCCGGCGTCACGTTTTTGAGCGACTCGTGATACCGCTCGTTGTTGTAAAAGGGGAGCAAGCAACGCTTGCGAGTAAAGTTCTTAAGCGCCGCATTCAGCTCCTCGGGATAGTAGTAGTGCCGGAGCTTGACCACGTTCTTCATCGTCCGGTGATAGCGCTCGATCTTGCCCTGGGTCTGCGGGTGATAGGGAGCGCCAGGAGTGTGCCCCACGCCACGCTCGCCGAGGTACTCCCGGAGCTCGCCGGACAGATACGCAGGGCCATTGTCGCTGAGCAGCCGAGGGCGGTGCTTTACTTTGACCTGATCGACTCCGGTGATGGCGATCGATTCATCGAGCGTCTCCGTCACATCGCTCGCTCCCATCGTCGGGCTCAGCTTCCAGGCGATGATGTGCCGAGAGAAGTCGTCGAGAAGCGTGGACAAGTAATACTAGCCCCAGTTGATGATCCGGAAGTAGGTGCAGTCGGTTTGCCACATCTCGTGGACCCGTGTGGTCAGGTCCTTGAACGCATCCGAGGCCGGCATCAGGATGTAGGCGGGACTGGTGATAAGATCAGCGGCCTTCAGGACCCGATAAACGCTCGATTCGAGAGATTCGAATACCGGGTGCGATTTTTCCCCGTAGCGCCGTGAGTCACCTTGATCCAGCGGGTCCGTCTCGATCCCTCATTCGATGTTCAATCGTTTGATCTTCTTGTAGAGCCCCTCCCGCGTGAGGCCCAGTTTCTGGGCCGTGCGCGTCTTGCGTCCGTCGTTGTTGGCGAGCGCGCGCCGGATCATCCACGCCTCGACCCGCTCGAGCGCTTCGCGAAGGCTTTCATCCGGACGCGCTCCGTGGGCGACGGGCTCCAGAATTTCGCGGAGTTTGGGTGACAGGTTCCGAGGTGTGATCAGCTGACCGCTCGGGGTCAGCATCAGCATTCGCAGGATCTCGTTCTCGAGTTCGCGGACGTTCCCGGGCCAGCTAAAACCCTCGAGCAGATGGCACGTCGCCAGGGAGAGGTGACATCCGATCTTGCCCTCCCGCGGTCCATGCCGCGCGAGGAAATAGCGGGCCAGGGGAATGACGTCGCGGCGGCGTTCGCGGAGCGGCGGAATTCGAATCGGGAAGACGTTGAGCCGGTAGAAGAGATCCTCGCGGAAATGTCCGCTCGAAACCTCCTCGGCGAGCAGACGGTTCGTCGCGGCGATGATGCGGCAATGGATCGGCTGCGACTCGGTGGCGCCGATGGGGCGAATTTCCCGCTCCTGAAGGACGCGCAGGAGTTTGGCCTGAAGAGGAAGGTCCATCTCGGCGATTTCGTCGAGGAACAGTGTGCCCCGGCCGGCGGCTTCGAAGAGCCCGCGCTTCGATCGGTCGGCTCCGGTGAACGCGCCCTTCGTATGTCCGAAGAGTTCGCTCTCGAGGAGCGATTCCGGGAAAGCGGCGCAGTTGATCGCGACGAAGGGCTCCCCGCCGCGAGCGGCACGATCGTGCAACTCCCGCGCGATCACTTCCTTGCCGACACCGGTCTCTCCGGTCACGAGGACGGTCGATGGGCTCGATGCCGCGAGATCGACGAGTGCCGAGACCTCCTGCATCGCTCGGCTCGTCGAGACGACGTGTGGCGCGTCTCCCTGAGGGCCGGATTCCTCGGTCGCTGCGTTTTGGGATTCACGGGTTCGGGACGTGTTATTCGGACAGCCCTTTTGATCCGCGGCCCGCAGCCGATCGTGGATCGCATCGAGGGTTTCGTTGATCTCGGTCACGAAGCCCGTACCCGGGGTGTCCGGGTCGACGAGGAGAACCGCTCCGACCCCGGCGGCGACGAGAGAATCGGCGTGGGAAGCGAAAGCCTTCGCGAGCGAAACGAGAATCGCGCCACGCGCGGCAAACCGTTCGAGGGGTTCGAGCGCCTCGAGCGTCTTCTCGACCCCATCCGGATCGCGCGCTTCGAGCAGGATCCCGTCGAAACGAACGCGCGGTAGCAACAGCACCTCTTCCAGATTCGGAACCCACGTGATGTCGAGTTCCGGTGCCTCGGTCATGCCGCTCTGACGGAGGCCACTCCCGCTACCCACCCAGAGGAGGGATCGAATCGTGCGCATGGGTTCTCCCGCTCCCGGCGCAGCCGAAGGCAGTTCGGCGTTTGCGGGTCGGTCGGAATCTGGCAGCCGTCCACGAGAGGCGCGTTCGAATCCGTCTTCAGAATTTCCCCGATTTTCGTCCAGAGTCACCGGTCGACGGCGGTCCCTCGGGCGCGCGCTCGCCAAGCCCCTTCGCGGAACTCGCCGAGGCGAGCGAAATGGGCTCCCGACCCACTCTTGAGAGAAGAAAGGCCTATTGGGAGTTCATGCGTGCTCTGAAGCGGGAAGAAGCTGGCTATCTGAACGTCCAACGTGGGATGAGCCGCCACATAGACGTGAGCGACGGCTATCGATTCCTGCTTCACGCGCTGCAGACGGGGCTCTTCCTGGAATTCGAGTTCGACGCCGAACGGCCGAGCGCATGGGTCGTTTCGCTCTCGGAGCGGCGCGCCCAAATCCAGACCGAGTCGCGGCGACCCGCTGCGCAGGAGCGGTCAGTGGAGGTCGGCCTCGTCGAGCGAGTCCGTTTCCCAGGACTCCGGACTCCGGCCGAGGCCTTCGATCGCTTCGGTGGCGAGGATGTCGACATCGGTCCGGGCTTCGAGTTGTTCGAGCATGCCCTGCGCGGCTCGCGCGGAACCGCACGGGACGACCGAGTTGTGGCCCAGCACGTACCAGTCGCCGCGCAACTGGGCGACGTGCCAGTCCCCTTCCAAGGGGACGCAGACACCACCGGGCAGCACGAGAAAGGGCCGTTTGGGCACGAGATCCTCCGAGCGCCCATCTTACCGAAACGTGGGTAAAAAGATACGAATCAGGCTGTCTGGCTCCGCATGAGGGTCGTCAGGTGCGCCTGGGGCGCTTCTCCGCGCCGCGGTCCGGACGAGATCCCGCTCAGGGCGCCTTCATTGGATGAGCGATCCTCGTCATGCCCTCGAATACGGCCTTGTCGAGGACGTTCCGCTCGTCCACGGAGACGAAGTCGAATTCCTGATTCTCGTTCACGTCGCTATGGAGCATGACCAGGGAAAAGTTGCCCGAGGCCGGTTCGGCGTCGAGCACCACCGCCACCGACTCGTTGTCGCCGCTCGTCAGATAGGTCGCGCCGTTCTGCGTCGCGCCCTCGGTCACGATCCAGTTGGCCTGTCCGTCCCCGAAACTGATCGCGTTGGCATCCGTCGGGGTCTTCGACTCCGCGGACGATTCGGGCCCGGTGGGAGCCGCGTTCTGGCATGCGGCGAGCGAGGTCATCAAAATAGAGAGCAGAATCAATCGGGGAAGGCGCACGGTCATCCTCTCCTGGGCGGCCGTGTTCGTCGCTGCACTCGTGTCATGGGATATGAACGCGGCATCTGATTGCGCTAGCGATCAGGCGCACGCCGGACTTCGACGTCCGCCCCGCTGCCGATGAGCACGGCATCCGCCATACCCAGAAAAAAGCCGGTCCCGAGTACTCCGGGGAGGGCGACGATCGCCGACTCGAGGGCGCGCGCGTCGAGCGGGGGGTCGAGTTTCGCATCGAGGATCCAGTTGCCGTTGTCGGTGACGACGGTTTCCGATCGCCCGTCGACGCGGAGGTCCGAGTCGATACCGAGCTTCGAGAGTTCGCTCCGCACCAGCGCGACGCCAAAGGGCAGGACTTCGATCGGCAGCCGTCCGCGTTCACCGAGCTTTCTCACGAGCTTTTCCGGACCCACCAGGATGATGAGCTGATCGGAACTCGCCGCGACCACCTTCTCCCGAACCATCGCCGCGCCATAGCCCTTGATCACGTCGAGTCGGTCGTCGACCTCGTCGGCGCCGTCGAAGGTGATGTCGAGGGATTGGACCTCTTCCAGGCGGGCCAGGGGGATCGCGAGTCGGCGGGCGAGATCGGCAGTCGCTTCGCTGGTCGGGACGCCCGTTACAACGAGGCCCTCTGCGACGCGGGCGCCGAGTGCCTCGACGAAAGCGGAGGCGGCGCGGCCCGTGCCCAGACCGAGCTTCATCCCGTCGCTGACGAATTCGAGAGCCGCTCGAGCCGCGCCAGTCGGAGTCGTGGGATTCGCTTGGTCGGCCATATCAGGCGAGTGCGCTCCGGATCCATTGCTCGAGGGAGGAGAGTGCCGAGGCCGGATCGGCGCCCAGGTCGACGCCGATGATGCGGCGATCTCGATCGCATAACACAGAAAAGTCTCCGACGGCCTGGGCCTCGGCGAGCGTGTCGAAGTCGCCGCCCATGTCGGGAATCACGAGGCGATCTTCCGTGCGTGTGCCGGCACTCTGCCATAGATGAAGGCCGACGACGCGATTCGGTCCGCCCTTCTGGAGTTGTCCGGTCGAATGCAGGTAGCGGGGACCGAAGTCGAGGGTGGTCGCGACTCGCTTGGTGTTTCCGACCGTCTCTCGGATCGACTGAAGCACCGCTCGAGTCGAAGGGGCGTCTTCGAGGAACGCGTTGACTACGAAGGTGTCGTTGGCGACGAGGGTATCGAGCAGTGCCCTGATGAGGGCGCCGGGATCGCCCGCCGCTCGCGAAGCAGCGTCGCCGAGCGCAGGCGCGGTCATGAGTCTCACCCCGTCGGCCTCGAGATCTGCTTTGCGCTCGGGAAGACCCCCGTCGAGACTCGCCTGCTGCATGAGTTCGCGACTCGCGATCTTTGCCGCCTCGACGTCCGGCTGGGTGAAGGGGTTGAGATCGAGGAACGCGCCGATGACGGCGGTTGCGATCTCCCATCGGAAGACTTCCTGGACGAGGTCGAGGGTCTCGGCGATCTCGATTCGAATCACCGGGTGGCCGGCCGATTCGAGTGATTGCAGCTTCGCTTCGCGCTCCGTGTTCGAAACCGCCGCCGCGGCACTCGAGACCGCGAGGTCCACGAAGACGCGATCCTGGCCGTAGCCGCTCGGCTCGCGCAAGGGTTCACCGGCGATCGGGACGACCCCGCGGCCGAGCTTGCCGGTCGACTCGGCGACGAGTTGCTCGATCCAATCCGTGAAACTTTCGATCTCGGGGGAGAGGCTCAGCGTGAGTTTGTCGCGACCCTGTTGTGCCAGGGTGGCGAGCGCGAGCCCGAGGCCGACCCCGGGATTCAGCTCGGGAGACACGAAGGGCGCGCATGCCGCGGCCATCGTCCGCGCCCGCGCCTGCAGTGCCTCGGGATCGAGGCCGATGGCCTCGGCGGGCAGCAGGCCGAACGCCGAGAGCGCAGAGAAGCGGCCGCCCACGTCCTTGCGACCGTAGGCCGTTCCGAGGAAACCGAGCTTCGTGGCGCGTGCTTCGAGGTCGCTGCCGGGGTCCGTCACCGCCACGAAATGCCGGCCTGCCGCGCTCGGCCCGAGACGCTCCGTCAGGCGTGCATAGATCAACTCGAAAATCGCGTTCGGCTCGATCGTCGACCCGGATTTCGATGAGACGAAGAAGAGACAGCGATCGAGTTCGAGCGCCGCGAGTTGCGTTTTGATCGCATCCGGGACCGTGGTGTCGATCACCTTCAGCTGGCGTGGGTGCCGCCCGTCCCGGTCATCGCCCGTAAAGGTTTGGCCGAGCACGGTAGGCCAGAGACTCGAACCGCCCATTCCGATCACGACCACGGTATCGGAATCATGATTGCGGATCGCTTCTCGCAGGGCAGGACTCGCGATCGCTTCGTCGGAGCCCGCCCGCGGGAGATCGAGCCAACCCATCCAACTCGCTTCGTCCGCATCGGAAAAGAGGGCCGCGCTGCGCTTCCAGAGCGCGTGGGTGTTGCCCTCCTGAAGCCAGGATTCTCTCGCGGCCTCGACATCATCGGCCGCGGACCCGAGCGAATAGCGCGTGCTCGAAAGCGAGTCGCCGAGCAGCGTCTGACGTTTGCCTTCGACCGAGAGCAGCAGGCCATCGAAGGCATCGCTGAAGAGCGCGCAACCCTTGGTCAGCAGGCCGTCGGTGATCTCCTTGAGGGAGATCCCGAGTGCTTCCAGCTCGGACAGGACCGCCTGGGCCTCGGCTTTCAGCGGCACCGGGTCGGAACCCAGGGCGTCCCGGACCCGACCCTCTTCACGGAAGGCGGCCAACGTCGCGTCGGGCAAGGTGTTGACGGTGTAGTTACCGATCAACTCGTCGACATAGAGTGTTTTCGGAAGGGCGGGGTCCTTGGTTCCGGTGCTCGCCCAGAGGACGCGCTGCGGATCGGCGCCGGCGGCTTCGAGGCGGCCCCAGCGGTCGCCCGCGAGGGTTTCGAGGAAGCGACCGTAGGCGAGCTTGGCATTCGCGATGGCGACCTTGGCGTTGAGCGCCTCGAGGCGCACGCGTCGATCTTCGCGTGTCTCGTTCTCGAGAGCGGCTTCGATGTGTTGCGCGACGGTCGCATCGATTCGGGAGACGAAGAAGCTGGCGACGCTCGCGATTCCGGAAACGGATTCGCCCCGATCGAGTCGGGCTTCGAGGCCGGAGAGATAGGCCTGGTGAACTGCCTCGTAGGCGTCGACCGCGAAGAGCAGGGTGACATTGACGTGGATCCCATCGGAGATCAGCTGCTGGATGGCGGGCACGCCCTCGGGCGTCGCGGGCACCTTGATCATCAGATTGTCGCGAGAGACCGCCTTGGCGAGGCGTCGAGCCTCCACGATGGTGCCCTCGGTGTCGTTTGCAAGATGGGGCGAGACCTCGAGCGAAACGAAACCGTCACGGCCCTCGCTCTCCTCCCAGACCGGTCGCAGGACGTCGCAGCCGAGTTGGATGTCCTGGACGGCGAGTTTCTCGAAGACATCGAGCGCGTCGCTGGCGCCCTGACCGATCAGCGCGCGCGCCGCGGGGTCGTAGTCGCTCGTCTTGGCGATCGCCTTCTCGAAGATCGAGGGATTCGAGGTCACCCCGCGAATGCCCTCGTCCTCGACCCAGCGGCGGAGTTCGCCGGAGAGCAGCAGGTCTCGGCTGATGTTGTCGAGCCAGATCGACTGGCCGTATTGATGGGCGGCGAAGACGGGCGTGCGGGCGGCGTTCTTGCCGGCGTCGGTCTCGGCTCTCTCGTTCTGGGCAGACATGGAAGGCGATCCTCGGTTGGACACGCGGGGGTTGGGGGGGGCGTCTTCCGAGCGCCGAGTATAGGCCGTCGGGGCCGGCCCGGGAGGCTCGGACATGACTCCGCGCCGAGAAGACGAAGCCCGGCCAACCGTCGGTTGGCCGGGCTCTCGGGCCAGTACGGTGACCGACCCTTCGATCGATCAGGCCGCTCCGACCTCGATCCGTCGGGGCCGACTCTCCGCGCTCTTGGGCAACCGAAGCTCGAGGACCCCATTGCTCATCTTGGCCGAGACCCCGGCCCGATCGATGTCCTCGGAGATCCGGAACTCCCGGTGGTAGCCGCCGGTGCGATACTCGGCGTATCGGGTCGAGCCTTCCGTGGGGTCGTTGGCGGGGCGGGCGTCGAGGGTCAGTACCCCCTTTTCCAGGTTGATGTCGACGGACTCCACGTCAGCTCCCGGCATGTCCGCGAGGATCAGGTACGCGTCGGCGTGTTCGAGAATGTCGACGTCGGGCCGGAAGACCAGGCCCGGTCGCGTGTCCTCGGTGACGATCTCGGCCTTCTCTCGGGCTTCGATCTCTCGATTGCAATTCGTGGTCATTTTCTTTTCCTCCAAGCGCACGGTTTCTCTCTGCGCTTCTGGTCGGGTGTACGTCAGGGTTCTCGCGCGGGGTTCTGCCTAAGGCGTCTCGATCTCGATCTGTCGCGGCTTGACGGCGACTGACTTGGGCAAGTCGAGGGTCAGGACGCCGTTCTTGTGCGTCGCCCGGGCCCGGTCGATATCGAATTCCGTCGGGAGTTCGAAGGCGCGTCGGAAGCTGCCCGACTGCCGTTCACGGCGATGGAATGCAACGCCGTTGCCCGCCGTGTTCTCGATCTTGCGCTCGCCACTGAGCGTGACCGTCCCGCCTTCGATCGAGATGTCGATGTTTTCGGGCAGGATGCCCGGCAGTTCGGCGGTCAGGAAATAACCCTCGTCGGATTCGTGAAGGTTGACGGGGGGGAAGACGCCGCGGGTCCCATGATAGGCCGCCTCGCTCGAGCGAGGCGCGACGTTGCGTCCGCGTCGGCGATCGTTTCGGAGTTCATGGGCGAGGCTGGTCCAGGGGCTCCAACTCGAGGGTCTATGGAAAGTGGTCATTGCGGTCTCCTTGATCGGGGTACGCCACAATGAATTTTCACGAAGAGGGCTGTGTCAACTCGAACCGAAAAAAAAGACGCATGAGACATCGTCCACGCGCAACAGGGGTGCTGTGCGGGCTGTGAACGCGATGCCTCTAGGGGCGCGGCGCGAGACCCGTTGCGTACGCACAAATGTTTCGACGATCTTCGCGGCGGGGGTTGACTCGAACCGATGCGTGACGAGATCCGCGGAAGCTAGAGCGTTTCGAATACTTCGAAAAAGCGCGGCCACGTCTTCGACACACAGCCCGGGTCGAGGATGACGACGCCCGGGACGCGCAGGCCCGCGAGGGCGAAGGACATCGCCATGCGGTGATCGTCGTAGGTCTCGATCTCGGTGCCTCGCATCGGCCCGGGCTCGATGCGGAGCCAGTCCGGTCCCGTCTTCGTGCGGGCGCCGAGCTTTCGCAATTCCGTTTCGAGGGCGGCGAGTCGATCGGTTTCCTTGATGCGCATGTTCGCCACATTCAGGATCGTCGTCGGGCCGTCGGCGAAGAGTGCGACCACGGCGTAGGCGAGTGCTGCATCCGGGAAATCATTCATGTCGACCTCGCCGAGGCTCCGCAAGGGTCCGTCGGCGCCCTGGACCGTGACCGTGTCGCCGACCCGCTCGACGCGGCATCCCATGCGCTCGAGCAGGTCGAGGATCTGGAAGTCCGCCTGGAGCGAGTCCGCGCGGATTCCCGAGACCGAGACCCGACCCCCCGCGATCGCCGCGGCGCAGAAGGGATAGGCGGCCGAAGAGGCGTCGGGTTCGATCGTGTAGTCCTGCGCCGAGTAGGCCCGGCCCGCTTCGACGCGCAAGCGATCCTCCTCGGTCCAATCGGCGGAGGCACCAAAGGCGCGCATCACTTCGAGGGTCAGATCGATGTAGGGGCGCGAGACGATGATCCCATCCTTGAAGTCGAGTTCGACATCCTGCCGCGCGTAGGGCGCTACCTGCAGCACGGCCGACACATATTGGCTCGAGCGACTGCCGTCGATCAGGGCGGCGCCGCCGGTGAGACCGCCTCCGTGGACCCGGACGGGTGGGCATTCGTCTTGACCCTCGATCGTGAGTTCGGCGCCGAGGGCCCGAAGCGAGGCGACGAGGTCGGAGATCGGGCGTTCCCGCATGCGCGGGTTGCCGTCCACGACGATCGCGCCCTCCGCGAGCGTGAGGGCGGCGGTCAGGAAGCGGACGGTGGTCCCGGAATTGCCGCAGTCGAGCGCGTGCCCCGGTACCTCGAAGCGGCCGCCGCGGCCGGTGACGAGCCAGGCGTCGGACTGGCCCGGGAAAGTCGCGGTTTCGACGTCGACGTCGACGTCGAGGCCGATGCCCATCGCCGGTAGCGCGGCGCGCATCACGACGGTATCGTCGGATTCGAGCCCTCCCGAGAGTCGGCTCTGGCCGTCGGCGAGGGCCGCTAAGACCAGGGCGCGATTGGTGATGCTCTTGCTTCCGGGGACGTTCACGCGCCCGTCGAGGGGCCCGCGGGTCTCGATCGCCCGTCGATCGGGGAACTCGGGCGGTCTGGCGGAGGTCGGAGGGGCCATTGGGGCGGTGGGACTCCAGGGCTCGGGCGGGATCGTGGGTGGGGCCGCAGGGCCCGTCGAGGCGGCAAACGGGGCGCACCGTAGCACGGGGGGACCCTTCCGTTGACACTCCCGGGGGCCTCCGGCACACTCCCTTCCCGGTTGGAATCCATTGATCTGTCAGCGAGTTAGCCGATTCGATTCGGCTTTCGCGAGTTCCCGCTCCGCCTGTCCCGCCAGGTCTCATGGCGTATGCCCGAGATCGGCGCAGGAAGACCTCGGAACGGACGCGGAAACCTTGGAATAGCCGGCCCAGTCAAACTCGATGGAAGGCCATCCAGCCGCCCCGAATCCGGGTCGGTTGCGTCTGCGCGCGCCTCGTGCGCCCGGACTAGAACTCAGGAACGCCGTGGGTGCGCGGCGAAAATCGGCGCGAAGAGCGCTGAGAAAGAGTGCGGGAATCCGCCCGGACGAGCCCGGATCAAAGGGTGCCGCCCGATCGAAGGAGAAAGAGTAGGGTGCTGAAAGTTCTCGTGTCCGATTCCCTCGCCGAGCAGGGCGTGACCGTCCTCGAGCAGGCCGCGGGAATCGAAGTCATCAACAGGCCCGGCTGCTCCCCCGACGAACTCCTCGACCTGATCTCGGATGTGGACGGCCTCGTGATTCGCTCGGGAACGAAGGTGACCGCCGATGTGTTGGCCGCCGCCAAGAATTTGCGAATCGTCGGTCGCGCGGGCATCGGCGTCGACAATGTCGACACCGCGATCGCCACCCAGCACGGCGTGGTCGTCGTAAATACGCCCCAGGGTAACAACATCACGACGGCGGAACATGCGATTTCGCTGATGGTCTCGATTGCCCGACACGTCCCCCAGGCCACCGCCTCCATGAAGGCCGGCAAGTGGGAGAAGAAGAAGTTCCAGGGCATGGAGCTCTACAACCGAACCCTCGGCGTTCTCGGCGCGGGCAACATCGGCCGATTCGTCGTGTCTCGGGCCAAGGGTCTCGGGATGAAGGTGATCGTGCACGACCCGTATCTCACCGCCGAAGCCGCGGCGCGCCTCGAAGTCGAGCGCGTCGAACTCGACGAGATGATGAGTCGCGCCGACGTCGTCACCGTTCATGTCCCCAAGACCAAGGAGACGACCGGCATTCTTGGCCGCGCGGAGTTCGCGAAGGCGAAGCCCGGTTTGATCGTGATCAACGCCGCCCGCGGCGGCATCGTCGATGAAGCCGCGCTGCTCGAGGCCCTCGAGTCCGGGCAGGTTGGCGCCGCGGGTCTCGATGTCTTCGTCGAAGAGCCGCCGGGCGAAGGCCACCCGCTCGTGAATCACCCGAATGTGATCTGTACGCCGCATCTCGGTGCCTCGACCGAGCAGGCGCAGATCAATGTCTCCGTCACCGTGGCCGAACAGGTTCGCGATTTTCTGCTGAGCGGCGAGATCCGAAATTCGATCAACGTTCCGAGCGTTTCCCCGGAGCAGATGGCCGAGGTCGGTCCCTATATCACGCTCGGTGAGAAGCTCGGCGCCTTCCAGGGCCAACTCGTCCAGGGTCGCGTCGACGTCGTCGAAGTCGAGTACTCCGGCGACGTGGCCGAACTCAAGGTCGCGCCGATTACGATCGCCGTCCTGAAGGGGATCCTGGCGCCGGTACGCGAGAGTGTGAACCTCGTGAATGCTTCGCATCTCGCCCAGGAGCTCGGCATCAAGGTGATCGAGTCGAAGGTCGCTCGCTCGACGGATTTCGCCTCCGCCGTCACCGTGAAGGTCAAGGGCGTCGTCGATCGGCTCGTCGCGGGCGCCGTCTTCCACGGCAATCAGCCGCGTATCGTGCGCATCGACGACTTCATGCTCGAGGCGATCCCCGGCGGCTGGACGCTCTTGATCCACAATCACGATCAGAGCGGGGTCGTCGGGCACGTCGGTACGGCGTTAGGCGGCGCCGGAATCAACATCTCTCGCATGCAGCTCGCCCTCCACGAATCACGTGGTGAGGCCTGCATGCTCGTCAACGTCGACCAGGACCCCGGTGAAGAGGTCCTCTCGGCTCTGCGTGAAGCAGATAACATGATCGCTGTTCAGCTACTGGAGCTATAAGTTATGTCTACCGTCGTTGCAGTCGGCGCCCAATGGGGTGATGAAGGCAAGGGAAAGATCGTCGATTGGCTCGGTCCGCACGCGGACCTCGTCGCTCGTTTTCAGGGCGGAAACAACGCCGGCCACACGCTCGTGGTCGACGGCGAAACGACCATCCTGCACGTCGTCCCCTCCGGCATCCTGCACCCTGGATCCGTCAACCTCATCGGTCCGGGCGTCGTCGTCGATCCCGCGATCCTGCTCGAAGAACTCGCCAAGCTGAAAGAGCGCGGAATCCTGAAGGATCCCTCGCGTATCCGCGTCTCCGGCCGTGCCCACGTGATCCTTCCCTGGCATCGCGCCCTCGACGCCGCGCGCGAAGAGGCCGCCGGCAAGGACAAGATCGGGACCACCGGTCGCGGCATCGGCCCGGCCTACGAGGATAAGGTCGCCCGCCGCGGGATCCGCGTCGCTGACCTGCGTCAGGTCGACACCCTGCGAGACAAGCTCGCGGCCATCGCCGAGCAGAAGAATTTCGAACTTACACAGATGTACTCCGCAGAGCCCGTCGACCTCGACACGCTCTACGACCAATGTGTCGAATGGGGTCGTTTGCTCGAGCCCTATATCGATCACACCGGCCGCATCATCGATCGCTCACTTCGCGCCGGCAAGAACATCCTGTTCGAGGGCGCGCAGGGCACCTTCCTCGACATCGACCACGGGACCTATCCGTTCGTCACGTCCTCGAATTGTGTCGCGGGCGCCGTTTGCACCGGGAGCGGTGTCGGTCCGACGCGCATCGACCGCGTCATCGGAATCACGAAGGCCTATACGACCCGCGTGGGTTCCGGCCCCTTCCCGACCGAGCTCGAAGACGAGACCGGCGAGGAGCTGCGCCGCGCCGGTGCCGAGTTCGGCGCGACGACCGGTCGACCGAGGCGCTGTGGTTGGCTCGACGGCGTGTTGCTTCGAGAGGCGGTCACCGTCAACGGCCTGACCGATCTCGCCATCAACAAGCTCGACATCCTGAGTGGCTTCGATGAACTCAAGATCTGCACCGCCTACGACATCGACGGCAAGATCACCGAGGACTTCCCGATGACCCTGGCCGAGACGGAGCGCGCGAAGCCCGTCTACGAGACGTTGCCCGGATGGCAAGAAGATCTGACCGGTCTCACGTCGATCGAGCAGTTCCCGGACAACGCTCGAAGCTATATCGCGCGAATCGAGGCGATCGCCGAGGTTCCCGCCGCACTCCTGAGTGTCGGCCCCGGTCGCGAGGAGACCATCATCCTGCGAGAGCTCTTCGACTGAGACGTCTTTGGCCGAGAGTTCTTCGACCAGGCGGGGCCATTCATCGGACCCCATTCGAGAGTCGACGAGCGAGCGAGAGACCCTGGCGACCGGGTTCGAACGGGAGTTCGAGGCCGACCGTTTTTCGTATTGGGTGGGGGAGCGCCTACGTCGGGGGCCGAGGGGTCGTCCGCTGGGGAACGGACGCGGGGGATCGGTTGTCCTATCTCCTCGATCGGGTCCGCCGAGCTTGATCGCCGGCGCAGGTCGGTCGATAGAGGGCTCGGTGGGTCTTCGGAGATCCCGGCGGCGATGAACGCGACCGGGGAACCGGCCGGGCGATCGATTCAGAAAGCAGGACCGACTTGGGCAATTCGATTCGCGTGTTCTCGGGCAATCTCTGGTGGGGTAAGGCCGATCCCGATGGATTGATCGATCTCATCCGACGCCACGCAGTCGATGTCTTTGCTGCCCAGGAACTCGGCTTCGAAACCGCCGATGCGATCTCGAGTGAACTTCCCTTCGGACGCCTCGAGCCCAGCCGGACCTCGCTCGGCATGGGAATCGCTCTGCGACGGCCAGCCCGCTATAGCCAGATCCCGCTCCGTCACCGTCCGGCTCGACGGGTCGTACTCGAGCCCGCGGAATGGGAAGGTCTGAGCCGTCCCCTCGACCTCGTGAATGTTCATATCCAGGCGCCGCATACCGTGCGACCCTTTCCCTCTTTGTTCGTCCGTCGCCGTCAGATGGACGGCCTCGAGCAGTTCTTCGCCGAGAATCCGAGCAACGCGCGCGCCGTCGTCGGCGACTACAACGCGACCCCGATCTGGCCGGTCTATCGACGCATGGCTCTCCTCTTCTCCGATGGCGCGATCCAGAGCGCGCAAAGGGACGGGCGTCCCGTCGCGCGGACCTGGGGTCCGACCGCCGACAGCCCCCGACTCCTGCGGATCGATCACGCCATGGTGCGCGGACTCGAAGTCGAAAACTTCCAGGTCGTCGACATCCCGGGCAGCGACCACTCGGGCATCGTCTTCGATTGCTCGCCGAGCGTGCTCCCGGAGCGGTAGCGCCGTCGGGCGATTGCCTTTCGTCCCTGTCGTCCCTGTCGTCCCTGTCGTCCCTGTGCATTCGTCCCTGTGCATCACTCTGATCGTCACAGAGCATCACCGGCTATTACCGACCACCGACCACCGACCACCGACCACCGACCACCGTCGATGGGCTCAGATCAGACGAATGGCGGCGCGGTGAGGACTCGGTCGGATCCGATCGGTTCGCCCTCCGATCGATTCGTCGCGTTGAGTCCACGCCGCACCGCCGCGTGCGTTGAGGTGGCAGCTCGAACGCCTTCGTTTTCTGGCCTTTTTACCTCTTTACCTCTTTACCTCTTTACCTTTTTACCTGGCTTTCAGGCGCAGAGGTCGAGGCGGGCCTCGTCTGCGACGGGCGACCCGTGATGACGTGCGACTCGTGACCAGTGACTAAAAAGGCAACGCCCAATCCGTTGAGCGAGACACGCGAGCCACCGTGCGAATCGTCCGGCGCGTTCGCGTCCAATTGGCCGATGCCGGCACCGCCCAGGCATCGACCCGGACCGTGCGCGCCCGTCGGACGGGTCGGAGATCGGCTCCCGAGGAAGAAGGGGAAGCGGGGGACGAGGAAGAAGGAGCACGCGAACCGGGTTCGCAGCCCGGAGAGTTCGTAATCGAGCGAACGGGGAAGGGGAGTTCGTGGATCTCGCTCGCGGGGGCGGCGTCGTCGGGCTGGAGGACGGTGTCTTCCAGGTCCAGGTCGAGGTCGGTGCCGATGCCCAAGTCATTGTCCATGCCGAGGCCGAAAGCCAGGTCGTTCAGGGATTCGCTCATCATCGTCTCTCCAGTGTTTGTCGGTCTCCGGACTGTAGGCGAACAAAAAGCGAAAGTAAATCGAATGGGGATAATTGGGCTCTAAGGGGGCTCTGGACGCGCGCGGGAGGGGAGTCGGGCTGTCCCGGTGCTCCGGCGAGGACTCGGGACGCGAAAAGGGGTGGGCGGTGCTCGCCGGCAATCCGTCGGGTAGGTCGTGATAGAGTCGCCCGATGACTCGGCGACAGCTTCGAATGGGCACCTTCTTGTCGGGCACCGGCAGCAATATGGGCTCCTGGCGCCACCCCGAAGCCGTGCCCGATGGGGCCATCAACTTCGCCCACTACCTCGACATGACCCGTCGCGCGGAGGCGGCCAAGCTCGATTTCGTCTTCTTCGGCGACGGCGTCTATATCAGCGAGAAATCCCACCCGAATTTCCTGACCCGCTTCGAGCCGCTCACTCTGCTGGCATCCCTCGCGCCCTCGACGAGCCGCATCGGATTGGTCGCGACGCTCTCGACCACCTACAGCGAGCCCTTTACCGTCGCGCGTCAATTCGGCTCGATCGATCTGCTCTCGGAGGGTCGGGCGGGCTGGAATATCGTGACCTCGCCGCTGGCGGGTAGCGCCGCGAATTACAGCAAGACCGAGCACCCCGACCACGATCTGCGATATCGGATGGCGAACGAACACCTCGACGTGACCGAGGCGCTATGGGGCTCGTGGGAAGAGGGCGCCTTCCCGCGCGATCAGGCCCGCGGTCGCTTCATCGATCCGAGTAAGCTGCACGCCACGAATCACGAGGGCAAATTCTTCTCCGTCGCCGGCCCGCTCAACATCACCCGTTCCCGGCAGGGTCAGCCCGTCCTCTTCCAGGCGGGCGCCTCCGAAGCGGGTCGAGACTTCGCCGCGAGTCGCGCGGATGCCATCTTCGCCGTTCAGAGTAGTCCCGAGAGTGCCGTGCGCTTTCGGGCAGATCTTCACCAACGTGCCGCCAAACAGGGACGGCGGCCCGAGGAACTGGTGATTCTGCAGGGCATCGGTCCCATCGTGGGTCGCACGCGTGCCGAAGCGGAGGAGAAGTACAGGGCGATCGGCGAGCTCGTCGACATCGACGTGGCGCTCGACTATCTCGGCCGGTTCTTCGAAGACATCGATTGGTCCGGTTACGACCTCGATGCGCCCTTTCCTGATCTCGGCGACCACGGGCGGGGCGGTTGGCAGAGCACGACCGACAACATCAAGAAGCACGCGAAGGAGGCGGGGCTGACCCTGCGCGAAGTCGCCCTCAATTCGACGACCCCTCGGCATGCGTTCATCGGAACGGCCAGCGAAATCGCCGACACGATGCAGTCGTGGTTCGAGGCCGGCGCGGCCGACGGCTACATGTTGGACTGCCCGGTCCTGCCGAGTGGGCTCACAGAATTTCTCGACGAGGTCGTCCCGATTCTGGTCGAGCGAGGGGTGTTTCGAGGGGAATACGAGGCGGAGACGCTTCGGGGGAATCTGGGGCTGCGGGCGTTTGCGGCGAAGGGTTCGGGCTGAATCGGGGTGGAACGGGAGTCGCGTGATTGGCCGGGTCCGGAGCCTCGACGGGGTACGGGGACGGTGTTATCCAACGCCCGGGCCCGTAGCTCAGTTGGTAGAGCAGGAGACTTTTAATCTCACGGTCCGGGGTTCGAGTCCCCGCGGGCTCACCAATTAGCTGTTCTTTTTCAGACAGTTGTAGATATATTATAGCGCCACGCTATGGCGTTCCTCTTGGCTCGTAACCCCATGGTAACCCGACGGCAGATTGGTGATCGGCTTCGATGTCCAGTTCGGGGGAGCCTAAAGGCCCTTTTCCTGATTTTCGGCCGTGTGTCTCCGAGCCGGCTTCGTTAAGGGTGCTCTTCCGCACGGCCGGGAGCCTCCGAGGGCACGTGAGCGTATATGCTTTGGGCCAATGCTGAAGGTTTTCTGGACAGTCCGAATCCTGATGCGAGCGGTCCCCATCCGCGTTGGTGCGTGAATCATGCGGCCCTTTCTTCGCTCTGGGCGGCTTGTTCCGCTGCGCGCGGACTTTGAATACGATGCTGAGCAACAGAAGTGTGTCGCTGAAACGCTTAGACCCTATTTGACGGATTCATCGAGACTTGATGAAGCCCTCGATTGGACCGAGCGCGCAGTCAATCGCTACTTGGATCGCGACACTGTTTTTCGCGAGCTGCGGCCCGGAGCAAAGAAGCCGATCGCGGAAGAGCTGAGGACTTTCAGCAAGGCGGCCGCCGCGTATCTGATGGCGGCGAATGGCCTTGGCGATGAGGCTCGAGAGCGCCTCGCCGATTTCTGGACTCTGGACTCGCTATCGGCTGAGCAAGTTTTCGGTTCACGAGTCCCCTCCCTCCCCAGGTATTCGCATCCCGTCGATCCTGACGATGTACGTCGGCAGACCAACTTGGACAACGACCGCCTTTTGCTAAGAGACAGTTTTGGTTTCTGACTAGGCCGCCTTCTGGGCCAGGTACTCCTTCTTTCTTCGTTCCATCGTTTTTCTCTTGATCTTCGATCGTTTACAGAATGTTTTGACGACGTGCGGACCCAAACGCCAGATTCTTCACAGCGATGCAGGGGGGCGTGATCGCGGAGTTCTCGATACGCCGAATACGGGTCTTGGCGGTAGTCGCTCGAAAAGGCTTCGAATGAAACAGTCACAGGATAGGCACTCCATTTGGCATGGCGTTCTTCTCAGCT
>JAPYTP010000114.1:16661-18242 GCA_029941885.1 Myxococcota bacterium | reverse complement strand
GGCTGAACGCGGTGCCGGGGGCTGAACGCGGTGCCGGGGGCTGAACGCGGTGCCGGAGGCTGAACGCGGTGCCGGAGGCTGAACGCGGTGCCGGAGGCTGAACGCAAGGGAGGCAGAGCCCTCAGGGTAGGGCCCTGCCTCCGACTTTCGAAAAGCCCCGCGAGGAGCGGGCCTATGAAATGGAAGTGTCCTTGGGTGCTCGAATGTGTCAATCATTCTGCATGCGAAATGCAGATTGGGAAGGAAATTCGTCTGGGCTCGGAGCGGAGCCCTCGAGCGAATCGGTATCGAGAAGGTGCGAAAACAGAAGTGGACTCGACGGCTTGAGAACGTCGGTTGCGTGTTTCTTGTCGGCCTTTTTCCTCGCCTGCTCCTCGCTTCCACCCCATCCCAAGTTCTTGCCCAGTGACCGCGGGTTCTCCGATGAGATCGCTCAGGCGCATCTGGAGAATCTGGCGGGTCTGGGCCCTCGGCTCCCGGGATCGGAGGCGGACCAGGCTGCCCGGGGCTACATCGAACGCGAATTTCGACTGGTCGGTGCGAGGATCGGTCGACTCGAATTCGACGGATACCGGCATCTGATCGCCGAGATCCCGGGAGCCTCGGAGGACAGCATCCTGCTCGTCGCTCCCTATTCGACCCTTGGCTCCGACGAGTGGGTCGACGATTCCGGCGCCGCGCTTCTGCTCGAGCTCTCCCGCGTCCTGGCGAGCGATCCAACCCCCTACACGGTGCGCATTGCCCTTGCGGAAACGAGACCTACCGAGGGCCAGGGCACCTCGGGAACCGCGGTGAGCGCCGCGAGGGGCCCGATTGGGAGTTCTCTGGCGCGCCAGAGGGTCTCGCTGGCCGGGGTCAGCCTTGCGAACGCATTGGACGCCAGTGGTGGGCTATGGGGACTGCGGGCGGTGATCGCATTCGAGCCTCGGGCCGGTGTGGCGACGAGGATGGCTCGGGATCTGCGTTCGCACCCGGTTTTCCGCTCGGTTTTCTGGGAGGCTGCAGCGGCGCTCGGCCACGGCGCTTCGTTTCCCTCTGACGCGGGCTGGCGCTCACCGGCGGGCCTCCAGGGCGCTTTCCGGGCTCGTGGGCTCGGCCAGGTCCTCGCGCTGGTTGACGAGACGACCGCACGAGCCGAACTCCTTGCCGGGCCCGGCGAGCGCGAGCGCCCGCCGTTGGATCCCCCCGCGGGTTTGGAGCCCGTCGGTAGCGTCACGCTCGAGGCGCTTTCGCGTCTGATGCGTCGCTTCGAGCGAGCGGACGCGTTCTCGAAATAGATCGACTGCACGCCGCATCTCTTCGGCTTCGGCTCCACAACTCGCCGGACTCTTCTCTGCAACACTCATCTAAAACTCGGCGAAAACTCCATATCTAGCTGATTTTTAAGGGAGTTTTGTTGCGTTTCAATCTGAGATCCGCTAGCGTCCAGCGTCCAATCAGCCGGGGGGAGGGGCAGCGCCTGGTAGTCGGAATTTCTGGAGGAGGGCTGCGTCCGCCTCTTGGATTCGAGTCTTGTTCCCAGCCGGATTCTGATCTGCGCTGACCGCAGACGATCGGCGCGACGCCGCATTGACAGATTGA
>JAPYTP010000114.1:0-16561 GCA_029941885.1 Myxococcota bacterium | reverse complement strand
AGATTGATAGATTGATTGGCATAGCGGGAGCATCGCTGAGGTAGAGGTAGAGGTGTAGAGGTGGAGGTTGCAGGCAGACGATGTGTACGTTGATCGTTCTGCACCGTTGCGCAGCGGGTCGACCTCTGGTCGTCGCAGCCAATCGGGATGAATTTTTTGATCGACCCGCGGAGGATGTGGCACTGAGATCCTCGCGGACGGGACCGATCGTGTCCCCGTTGGATCTCGAAGCCGGTGGAACCTGGATCGGACTCAGTCAGCGAGGCGTCTTCGCCGGCCTGACGAATCTTCGACAGGAGTTCGGATCGGCTGAGGAGGCGCTCGGAGGAGTCCCGCCGGAGGAAGTCGAGTTATCGACCCGGTCGGGAACGGAACCGAAGGTTCTGAAATCAAGGGGCGACGTCGTCATGGCGGCGCTCGAAGCCGAGAGTGCGGCGGATGCCGTCCGGATACTCTCACAGTTGGAGGAAGCCGCATACAACCCATTCCAACTCCTCGTGGCAGATGGTTCGGATGCCTGGCTGATCGTTTATCGCGATCGACCTCGCGCGATCGAACTCGAGCCCGGAGCCCATGTCGTGGGAAACGTGGAGGACGAAAGGATCGCGAAGGTGCGTGGAACCAGCGAGATCCTGGAGCGGGGTATGAACATTTCGGAGGCCGGCTCCGATCGCAATTCTCTAGGGAAAGAGTTTCCCGGGTTCGAAGGAGTCGAGGGTCTATTTGACTCGGAGGAACCCAGGGCACTCAAGCTGACGCGCATCCGAGAGCGCGTCGAAAAGATGGTGATGGAACCGGGGATCGATCTCTTCGAGGGGTTGGCCCGGATCTGTCGCGAGCACGTGGACGACGAGGGAATCCAGAGTCCCCTCGAAGCGACGTGTGTCCATATCGCGGATCGATACGGGACCCGCAGCTCTCTTCTGTTAGAGCTGGCGGAGGATTCGGATGCGAGCCGAATGTGGACAACGGATGGGCCGCCGTGTGAGCGTCCTTTCGATAATCGATCGTCTCTCTTGAAGGATCTGTTCGCTTGAAGGATCTGTTCGAAGGAAGAGGGCGTGAGGCTCGGTCTTGATGGAAGACCGAAACGATGCGAGGAAAAGCCGTTGAGAAGAATTGGTAGCAATATTCGAAAGAAGAGTTCGGAAGAGCGGTCCCACCGCCTGACCAAGAACATCATCGAGTATTCGGATTCGGAAACTCCCAAGAACGATTACCCCCGAAAAATCGTTTCGCCGTCTCGCGCCTCGAGCTGTTGCACCGATGGCAGCCGACTCGACGTGGGCTCGGTTCGCGAGGTCGAAGGCTTCAAGTTCTGCTACCGCGTCTGCCAGGAATGCGGACATGCGGTCAAGTACTTCTACCCCTCGATCGAATCGACGAGCCCCGCGCTCAAGGCCTACCGGGAACGCCAGAAGTACATGCTCCAGTAACCGGTCCGACAGGTTGTCGTGAAGACATCGACAAAGACATCGACACAGAAACGATTGAAGGCGGTCAAGTGATTGGCCGCCTTCTTCTTTTTTTGGGATGCTCCGGCCGATGGTGAGTCGCTCCATGCACGAATCCCCCAGCACATCTTCGAGAACCCCCGCGAAGCTCGAACCAGAGTTCGTGAGCCTCGAACAGGTGAGCCGCTATCTCGAGGGGCTGATCAATCGCGAGAGCCGCGTGGATTACGTCTACGAGCGGCTCGACTTGCGACCGATTCGCGCGCTGCTCGACGGGGTCGGGCGTCCCGAGCGGGGGCTCTCCATAATCCACGTCGCGGGATCCAAGGGCAAGGGGTCTACCTGCCTGTTCGCAGAGGCGCTGCTTCTGGCCCTAGGAGAGCACGTAGGGACCTTCACTTCTCCCCACCTGGAGAGTTGGGTCGAGCGCTTCCGGATCGATGGGGAGCCGATCGACGAGGTGCGGCTGGTCGCGGCGGTCAATCGCGTACGTCCGGTGGTGGAGGCCCTACGGGTGGGACCCACGGATACGCGACCGAGCTTCTTCGACGCGACGACGGCTGTGGCGTTGCTCCTCTTCGAGGAAGCGGGGGTGGATCGGGCGCTGATGGAAGTCGGTCTCGGGGGGCGACTCGACTCGACGAATGTCGTCGATCCCGTGGTTACCTGCATCACGAGCATCGAACTCGAGCACACCGACAAGCTCGGCGAAACCGAGGCCGAAATTGCCGGCGAAAAAGCCGGCATCCTGAAGTGGGGCATCCCGGTCGTTGTCGGCCGGCTGCGATGCGAGGCTGCCGGTGTGATTCGGGCGAGAGCGGAAGAGCTCTCCGCACCCATGATCGAGGTGGGCGGAGAGATCGGATCTGCGCACGACCCGGAGCAGGACCCCAATGGAATCGATCTCGACTTCGAGCTGGTCACGCCCGGAAGGGCCGCACGTCTGAACGCGGCGCTCGCCGTCGAATGTGTTCGGGCATTGGCGGTGTACGAGCCCGCCGTCCTCGCTGACGCGGCGACCCGGAGCCTGTCCCTTTGTCGATTGCCGGCGCGAATCGAAGTGCTCGCCAAGGATCCCGCCGTGATCGTCGACGCGGCCCATACCGCCGAGTCGGCGCGCGCCCTCGCGGACGCGCTGATCGACCTCGCTCCGAAGGGTTACGATCTGCTGCTCTCCGTTTCGAGCGACAAGAATCTCGAAGCCCTGCTCGAACCGCTGCTGCCTCGCGCTCGCCGCGTGTGGACGACGCGGGCAGAGCCCCTTCGTTCCCTGGATGCTGAAGTCCTCGCCGAAGGAGTCGCGTCCAAAGCGCGTTCCCTGGGTCTTTCGATCGTCGTCGAGAGCGAACCGGACCCCGCACGGGCAGCGGTCCGCGCGCGCTACGCACTCGCTCCCGACGGGCACCTGTGCGCGGCCGGGTCGGTCTACCTGGCTGGACTCGCGCGTCGGATCTTGGGGTCGGGCGACACGCTCCCCGAAACTCGCCGAGCGATCATGAATGAGATCGAGATCGGATTGGCTGCCGAAAACGAGGTCGCGGCGATCCCGGAGATCGAACGACGCGCGTCCCTGCTCTTCGCGCCCGAGGACCTTCCGCCCGCGATCGCGGCGCGTACGACGTCACGCGATGACTACGCACGGGCACAGCACGAGGGCCGCCTCATCGTCGCACGCGATCCGGGGGGCGCCGTCGTCGGGTTTGCACATCTCGAGATTCTCGATGGCCGAGCACATCTCGAGGAACTCGACGTCGATCCAGCCTTTGGCCGGCGCGGAATCGGCGGGCGCCTGGTCGCGGCCGCATGCGGTTGGGCACGCGAGAGGAGATTCGATTCGATTTCGCTCACGACATTTCGGGAGATTCCCTGGAACGCACCCTTCTATACTCGACTGGGTTTCGTCGTACTGTCCCCCGAGTCGTTGACGGACGCGCTCCGCGCCTTGCGCGAGTCCGAGCGCGGCGTCGGCCTCGACGTCGAGCGGCGCGTGATCATGCTGCGACGGCTCGTCGGGGCTGATCTCGAGTTCGCGCCGCGTTAGGTCTTCCCTCAGCGCGGCATCATGCCGAACGCACGGCGCACCTCGTTGAAGACTTCGAGCATGACCATCTCCGTCTTTCGCGGAGGCTTTGGCGGTCGATTCTCGCGAAGACGCCGGGCCGCCCGACGCAGGCTCGAGATCGAGCTCCGCATCCGCTTGCGCGTCTTGTGAAACTCGGAGATCTCGCTGCGTGCCAGCCAGAGCGACTGCAACGATTTGAGTTGCTCCCCCTGCCGGTCGGCCAGCGTGTCGAGTCGCCGCGCGAGCCGGTCGCGTGAACGGACCTTGAGGCCCTGCGGATCTTCACGCCACGCGTTGTAGTCGAGGGCGGCGAGACTCTTTTCGATGGCGAGCCCGGTCGCCTCGCATGCCCAGGCGATTTCCTGGCGGGCCAACCCGGTGAAATCATCGCCGGCGCGGGAGAGGCCGAGAGCTTCGACTTCGCGTTGGATGGCGACGAGCTTGCGGGCACTCGACTCGAGCGCCCGTCGCCCTCCATGCTGGAGGAAGAAGCTTCGGCCGAGGGAGTCGAAGTAGAGATATTGCAGGGGCGATCCGTTGGGAATCGAAAAACCGGCGTCGTGGATCTCACCGAGTCGGCGATAGAGTCGGCCGATTCGAGCGCTCTGCTCTCCGAAGATCCGTCGGGCGAAGGCCCGGTCGAAGGCTTTCGCCTCGACGTCACCGGACCAGGCTTGTTGGGCGCCCCAGGCGAAGCCGTGGAGCGAAACGCCGAGCGCGTTGTAGTGGCCGAAGTCGCCCCAATCCGTGTTGAGAAGACCCGTCGCGCCGTGTCTTCTTCCCGCGTCCGCCCATCGAGCGATATTCTCGCAGCTGTTCGCGATCCGCGGAAAGAGGCAGTTCCAGCTCGAGGTACCGGGGCAGGCCCAGACTTCGAATCCCAGTCGGCGGAGTCGCCGGATCCGATCGAAGTCGAAGTTGGCCTCGTACCACCAATCCATCAACACGACGTCTCGTCCGATCCGGTCGATCTGATCGGGATGTTTGAGCGCGAAGTCTGCCCAGATCATCAACTGTTTGTCGTGGCGCCCTGCCAGGCGTTCGAGCTGCGATACGTGATCGGCAAAGAGGCGTCCGGGAGTCTTACGCGGAGAGCGCTGTGCGGATTGCCCGCGTCCGAGATCGAAGGGCTCGTCACAGTTCGCGTTGAAGCGTCCCGATTGGAAGAGCGGAAGAAACTCGTCGTAGAGGTCCCCGAGAAATTGATAGGTCTCGCCCAGGCTGGGCGAGAGCGACCAGAGCCGATCGCTCTCGGCGAGCTTCGCGTAGCGCTCGATAGAGAGAATATGCTCCATGTGGCCCAGGGATTGGAGGCAGGGGACGAGCTCGATCCCGCGATCTGCCGCGTACCGGTCGACGGCGAGGATCGTTTCCGCATCGAGCGGACTCGCGCCCTCCCCGATTTCTGGATGGGACCGAAATTCGAAGGTGTGTTCCACGTAGAGCATCAATACGTTCAAGCGCAGGCGGGAACACTGGTCGACGAGATCTTCCAAGGTCCTGCGGGTCGGAACCTTTCCGCGCGAGACGTCGAGCATGATTCCCCGATCCCGGAAATCCGGTTGGTCGAGAATCTGGATTGCAGGGATTCGACCGCGAGACGTCGCGAGTTGGCAAAGCGTCTGGAGTCCGTAGCGAATGCCGTCGATCGAGGGTGCCGCGATTTCGATTCCGCTCGAGCGGACGACGAGTCGGTACGCATCCCGCGCAGTCGTTAGGCGAGGTGCGATCGCCGCCGATCGATCGAGGACGCAGCGGATTGCGCGGGGTGTTCCCGCGTGAGAAAGCGGTCGTTCGATCGGAAGATCGAGTCCGGTCGTTCTACGAAGCTCGCTCTTGGCGGTTTCCGCGGCGATGAGCAGGCGTCGATCGAGCGCACCTTCACCGGGCGGGAGCACGATCGACGTGTCGGGATCGAGCTGGAACTCGCCGCGACCGAGGGCGAGTTGCTTCGGGTTCGGGAGCAGCGCAGCGGTGGCGCTCCTCCGAGTTGGATTTTTCCTGGTCTTGCGTGCCCCCATCGGAACGGGAGTGTACGGCTCGCTGCGAGGGGCGCGCGTCGAGGCCGTCGGTGAGCCCGGATTTGAGCGAGAAAACGCGTGCGGGTCGGGATAGACAAAAGAGCGCCCGGACCGGCTCCTCGCACAAATTGTGCGAAGGGAGGGGTAGCCAGCCCGGGCGCGGGAACGGGGACCCGCTCCTCGAAGAGTGCCCCATCGATTCGAGGGAGAAGTAGAGCAAGGGTCGTGCCAACGCAGGGGCGTATAGCCCACAAGAAGCTCAGTAGACCGAGGGGAGGAAGGAGCATCCGATCGAAGAAGGCGGTGCGCAGCGTTCCCGCGTCAGTCCTGCATCTGCTGGTTTCGAGTGACGCAAAACGGAGTGGGGAGTGACACTTCGCGGCGTTCTTCCGAGGTCTTGCGCGGCGATCGGGGGCCCTTCGACCATGCACGCTGGCGATGATGTCCCGCGGGGCATTTGCGCGCACCGGGCACGGGTCGATGCGCGTGAGCACCCACGTGGGTGTCTGAGGGGCGTAGCGCATTCCCGCCGTCGCGAGGATGCGCTACCTCCCCGTCCGGCAAGACCGCCGATCGAACCCCCAGGCAGATCCCGTGAAAGTGCAGGACAAAATGGCGATCCCAAAGAATCGACCGCTCGCGATCTTCTGCGACTTCGATGGGACTTTTTCGGTCCAGGATGTGGGCTCGAGCCTGGCCCAGCAGCTGCTTCCCAAGAAGCGGGCTCGGCTCTGGGCTCGCTTTGCGGAGGGGGAATTCACGGCCTGGTCGTATGCGATGGCCCTGCTCGACGGACTCGTGCTGCCCGAGAAGGAACTCGATGAGTTTCTCGAGACGATCGACCTCGATCCGGGTGCGGAGACGATCGTCGACTGGTGCGAGGCCGAGGAGGTTCCGTTCCGAATCCTGTCCGATGGCTTCGATTGGAATTTGGACCGACTCCAGGCGATGAACAACCTTCGGTTCGACTACAACGCGAATCATCTCGAATACGACGGTGATGTCTGGCGTCTCGCTCCGGGACGGCCGAACGAAGCCTGCGGTTGCGGGACCGGAAGCTGCAAGCGCGGACTCATCTCAAGCTATCGAGCGGACAACCCCGATGCCTTCTGCGTCCACATCGGGAACGGACGCGTCTCGGATCTCTGTGGCGCGCTGGAAGCCGACCTCGCATTCGCGAAGGACACCCTCGGCCCCGCACTCGAGGAACTCGGCGAAGAGTTCCTCGCCTTCGACACGTTGCACGATGTGCTCGATGTCCTGCGCGGACGTGACCTTCCCGGCGACGCGCAATGACACCGGTGCGTGATTCGGATCGACGCGTCGCGGTTCTCGGCGCGGGCCTTGCCGGCCTTCGCGCGGCCACGGAACTCAATCGATTGGGTTACGCGGTTCGTGTCTACGAAGCGCGAACCGAGGTTGGTGGTCGGGCTCGCGGCGAATGGTGTGCCGGCCATTGGATGGATTCGGCGTGGCCAGTTCTCGGCGGGCGCGACATCGTGCTCGCGGGCTGGGCAAGGGATGTCGGACTGAGTGACCTGCTGTCCCCGCTGAGACCCGTCCAGACGATGCTCTTGCGGAGAGGCGAGACGACATCCGTCGAGGGCTTGAACTTGCGCGGCGCCGCTCGAATTCCCGGCCCGCGATTCTGGGAGCGCGCCAAGCTGTTGCGTTGGGGCAGATTGATGGGACGTTATGCGTCAAGGCTCGACGCGAGTTGCCCCGAGCGAGCTGCGGACCTGGACTACCGCAGCATCCGGGACCATGTCTCTCTCTATTTCGGACGCGGCGCCCTCGAATTCTGGCTCGCCCCCGAGATTCAAGGTGTCTACGGCGATTCCGTAGAGGATCTTTCGCGCGTTGCAATGCTGATCCACGCGAAGTCGATCGGAATCGGCGAACGAAGGCCGGGTCTCCCGGGCCTGCCGCGCAGACCGCTTCTCGAATTGGCGCAGTCCGCCGCCGAGGGGCTTGAGATCCGTCGGGGGACCGCTGTCGCGAGAGTCGACGAGCTGCCCGCCGGTGGATTCAATGTCGAAACGATCGATGCCGACGGGATCCGGGATCCTGAGCCCTTCGAGGCGGTCGTCGTGGCCCTGGGTCCGGGAGAAGCCTCGCGAGTCACCTCCTCGCTGTTGACCCCGGCCGAACGAGATTTCTTCCGGGACGTCCGAGAGCAACCCGTCGTAAACCTTTCGATCGCCCTCGAAGGGGTCCACGCGGGTCTTCCCCAGGAGATTCGAATCCCCCAGCGGGAGGGGTCGGCGATCTCGTCGATCGTGATCGAGCCCGGGCAACCCGGGGGTCGCGCACCGGAAGGGAAGAGTCAGCTCGTCGTGCGCGCAAGGGATGCCTTCGCCGACCGTTGGAGGGATATCGCCGGCGACGTCCTCAGCAAGAATGTCCTGAGCTCTCTCGAGCTCGCGATGCCCGGGATCGGTGAGCGCGTACTGACGACTCATCTCGGTCGCGGAAGCCAACCCTTCTTCGAGGTGGGCAGCTACCGACGCCTCGCCAACTTCCAGAGGGTCCAACTCGACCGTCGCGATCTGGGCAGAAAACTCTATTGGGCGGGCGATTATTTGTCAGGCCCCTCCTTCGAGTCTGCCGCGCGCTCTGGTCTGCGCGCGGCGCAGGCGCTCGTCACCGATCTTGCGGACGTGTGATCGCTAGATCGAGAAGGATCCATCCTCGTCAGATCGCGATCCCCGTCCACAATGCGACCGCCGAGAACAAGAGAGCGGAGGTCCAGAGCAGGGCGATCAACTTGACGACGTTTCGGCGGCCTTTCTCTCTTCGCGCACGAATTGCCACGTCGACGGTCATTGCACCGACCAGCAGCAGCGCGGCGCCCGCAAAGGGGTTGTGATCGATAAAGGTGAGGATCAAGGCGGCCGCACCAAAGGCGCCCCCGCTCCCCAGTGCGACGATCAGGACGGGCCACAGGGAAGCCTCGGAGAGGAAGCTGCCGAGTATTTCGTCGACGCCGGGGAAGGCGTCGTCCTCCGTTCTCCTCGGATCGCGATCGGGCTCTTCGGGTTCGCTCACCGAATCAGTCCTTTCGGAGGATCGCGCGGAGGGCTCCGGCGCCCCCCTCGTCACGCGTCGCGTCGATGCATTCGACGACGTAGTGGGATCGTGGCAGAGCTTCGCGAACGGCCTTGCGAAGCGCACCGGTCCCGATCCCGTGAATGATTCTCATCTCGTCCCGACCCTCGGCTGCCGCCAGATCGAGCGCCGCGTCCAGCCGGTCGAGCGCTTCATCGACGCGTAGGCCACGGAGATCCGTCTCGACGATTCCGCCGATGCGAGCGGGGGGCGGCGGCTCTTGGCTCGTTTTCGGTGCCCCGCCTCGAGAGGACCGCGCCGCCTCCATCGAGGCGGCGGCCGGCCCGGCGGCCAACTGATCCCGTCCCAGGCTCACCTTTGCACCCGCAACCTGAACGGAAACACGCCCGTTGCGATCGGGGAGCGATAGGAGAGTGGCCTCGCTGCCGCCTGGCGTTCGAACGACGTCGCCGATTCGTGCCCGCGGCCAATCGATGGGTCGGGCTCCGGGTTCGGCGGGAAGGGGTTTCGGCTCGAGGCCACTCTCCGAATGGTCCTGCTTCGTTCGATCGTGAAGGGACTCGAGCTGTTCGCGGGCACTCGCCGCGCGCCGGGAAGAAGGAGCGCGTTGAAGTTCGGCGATGATGCGGGCGACCTCGGAGTGAGCCGACCGGAACGAGTCATCGAGCTCGCGCCGCATGTCACCGAAGAGCTTGTCGCGGCGCGCTTGAAGCCGTGCGAGCTTCGTCCGGTATTCTTCTCGCGCCTGCTCGCTGTCCGCACGCAGACTGGCGGCGGCGGCCTGCTCGGATTCGAGCAGAGCGCGACTCGCCGCGAGTTCGGACAACATCCGGTCGAGTCTGCGGTCCTCGCGATCGAGCAGCCCGGACGCACGATCGAGCACATTCTGAGGCATGCCCATGCGGGCCGCGACCGTCGTTGCGGAGGACGCGCCCGGCGCGCCGATACGTACCCGGTAGGTCGGCGCGTAGGTTTGTGGGTCGATCTCGACGCTCGCGTTCTTGAATCGGCCGTCGACCTCGGCCATTTCCTTCAAGAGGTTGTAGTGGGTCGTCGTAACGACCCGGGCTCCCTGGCTCGCCAGGACCTCGAGGGTCGATTGCGCGATCGCCGCCCCCTCGGAAGGGTCCGTTCCGACGCCGATTTCATCCAAACACACGAGTGTGTTCGGTCCCGCGCTGCGCAAGATCGCGGCGAGATTCGCCATGGCTGCAGAGAAGGTGGACAGACTTTCGTGGATATCCTGGTGGTCACCGATATCGGCGAGCACACGATCGACCAGATCGACCCGTGCTCCGGGATTCGCGGGCACGTGCAGTCCGGCGCGGACCATGAGTGCAGCGAGGGCAACGGACTTGAGCGCGACCGTCTTGCCCCCGGCATTCGGTCCCGAGAGCAACAGCACCGAGAAATCGTGACCGACCCGCAGGTCGTTGGCGACACATTGATCGGAGGGAATCAGCGGATGCCGAACTCCAGGCAGTTCAAAGATGCCGGCGCGACCGACCTCGGGCTCGACCCCGTCCATTTCGCGCGACAGCGCGCCGCGGGCGATCGCGAGGTCGATCCGGGCCAACCAGTCGAGGCTTGCTCGGATGGCCCCCGCCTCACCGGCGACCGCTGCGGAGAGATCGCGCATGACGCGAAGAATCTCGCGTTCTACCGTCAGCTCCGCTTGCCGATGACGGTTGTTGAGGTCGACCATCGAATCCGGTTCGACGAAGAGCGTGCTGCCAGAGCGCGAGGCGTCGTGCACGATTCCACGAACATGTCCCTTGGCGTCTGCCTTTACGGGGAGCACGAAGCGGCCACTGCGGACGGTGTAGTACTGATCCGAGAGATGAGGTTTGATGTCCGCGTGTTGCAAGCTGCGCTCGATCCGAGTCTTGAGATCCCGGGAGAGATGGTGTGCGTCGCGCCGCGCGGTCGCGAGCGTCGAGGACGCCGCATCCCGAACCTCGCCGCTCGAATCGAGGCAGCGTGCGATTTCTGCTTCGAGGTCCGGCGCCTCTTCGATCTGAATCGCGAGTTCGCTGAGGCATGGCACGCTCTCGCGGCGACGATCGAAGAAATGCAGCGTGGTGTGCATCGCTTCGAGGGTGCGTTGCACATCGATCAACTGCGCCGCTTCGAGGATGCCTCCCTTGTCGGCGTGTGCGAGGGCGGCGGCGATGTCCGCGCATCCACCGAGTGGTGGGATCATGTCCTGGTCGAGCAGGGCGCGGGCCTCGCTCGTCTCGCTGAGTCGCGTGCGTGCAGCCTCCTCGGAATCCTCGAAGAGGCTGTACTCGGCAGCATCCGAAAGCAACGAAGGGCCCAGGGGCGTGCGGCAACACTCGCGCAACGCATCGGTAATGCGATCCCATTCCAGGCTCTCGAGGGTCGATTCTGCGACTTCGAAGGGCATCGCGGGAGTCTATCCGTCCACGTGCTGCGACGCTGCGCGTGGTCGGCTTCAGTTGGGGGGTGAGGGACCGAAACGAACAGGGATGGCCGAACGACGTCCGACAGAAGCAGCGCTCGAGCGTTCCCTCGCGCTCGATGAATTGGACGCGGAGGAGATTCTCCAGCTGATCCACGCCGAGGATGCGATCGCACACGCGGCGGTCGCCGTGGTGTTGCCGCGGGTGGCGGAGGCGGTCGAGGTCCTCGTGTGCGCGCTGTCGGGGGGCGGCCGCTGGTTCAACATCGGCGCCGGTACGAGCGGGCGGCTCGGGGTGCTCGACGCCTCCGAAATTCCGCCGACCTACGGGCTTCCCCCTCGCTCCGTCCAAGGGATCATGGCGGGCGGCGATCACGCGCTACGGAACGCGATCGAAGGTGCGGAAGACGACACGGAAGCCGGCGCTCTCGAACTCGAAGAGCGGGGGGTCACACTCGGCGATGTCGTCGTCGGACTCTCGGCGAGCGGGACCACGCCCTTCGTGTTGAGTGCGATCGACGCGGCTGGAAGACTCGGGGCACGGACCGTGGCGATCACCTGTGATCCCGATTCTCCCCTCGCGGAATCCGTCGAGATCTCGATCGCTCCGGAGGTCGGGCCCGAAGTCGTGACGGGCTCGACGCGAATGAAGGGTGGCCTGGCTCAGAAAATGATCCTGACGGCGCTCTCGACCGCAGTCATGGTGCGCATCGGTCGGGTCCGGGGTCATCATATGACCCATATCTCGCCCGGCTCGAGCAAACTGCGCGGCCGCGCCGTTCGAATCCTGATGGAACTCGCGGACGTCGATCGCGTGCGCGCCCGAGACCTGCTCCGAACGACCGAGGGCTCAGTGGAAGCGGCGCTCCAGATCGTCGAGACCGAACGTCGAGGGTCCGCGCAGCGCTGAGGCGGCCTTCGCTCGCTCCGGCGTGGACGGCACCGAATGAAGATCCGCGGGGCAGGGACGGATGAGCGAACCGCGGCGCGTTGTGCTTCGCTAGGTCCTCGACGCGCCGATCGTGGCTGGCGTCGAGCCGGAGAGTATCGCGGTGTCCACGCGCCAGGACGAGATCGAAAGGATTGCCGCCCTGTCCCTCGCGCCCCTCATCGAGGTGGCCTGGGCCGACGGTGTGGTGACTCCAGCCGAGCGCCAGGGCGTGATCGAGGCGGCCCAGGCGATCGGCATCGACCGCACGAGCGAGTTCTGCCGCTCGACCCTGCGCCGATGGCTCCACGCGGCGCCGCCGACAGAGGCGCTCGAGGCGTGGCGGCGTCTGCTGGCGCCTACCCTGGCGAGCAGCGATGCCCGGGTGGCGCGCAGGAGCGAGAGCCAGCTGCTCGAGGAAGCGAGAAAAATCGCGAAGATGGATGAGCGGCCCTTCGAAACCGGGGCTTCCGTCGACCGTCGAGCCGGGATCACCGACGAGGAGCAACGCGTTCTGGACGAGCTGTCCGAAGCCTTGGCAACGCTCACCCGGCGCGACTGAATCCGGCTCCCGAGGCGTTGTGGTCGGGGTCGCGCGATCGACCCGTGGGCCGGACCCAGTCGGTCGATTTCGGTTCAAGTTCTCGAGACGGTTGTCACCGGGGCGTCACTCGGCCAATGTTCCCTCCGCTCGATGGTGCCTGCCTGCAGAGCAGCCTCGCGTGGCGAGTCGGAGTCCCCACGCGAAATTCATTCGGGAAGCAAGACGAAAGGAAGATCAATCTCATGGGAGTTCGCTCCTCGCTCCAGGATCTGCGGTCGATGCGATACGGCGTCGGCCTGATTCTCGCCGCTGTGATAGTCGCGCTGCCCCTCGCTCCGACAGCCCGCGCCGAAGACGATGCCCTCGAGATCACCCTCGGCAAGGGTGGGCTCCGGGCGCAGACGGCCGATGGCCAGTTCAAGTTCAAGTTCGGTGGTCGCGTCCATGCCGACGGCACGATCCATGCGGGTGACCAGCCGGCGAACGGGCCTTTGCCGACGGACAATAGAACCGCGACGGACGGTGTGGAACTCCGTCGTGCGCGTTTCCACATGAAGGCGACGGTCTACGAGGACTATCACTGGGTTGGCCAGATCGATTTCGCGGACAACAAGACCGCGGTCAAGGATTTTCTGCTGGGCTACACCGGCCTCGACGGCGTCAAGTTGACCGTCGGTAACCAGAAGCAGCCCTACAGTCTCGCCCTCGAGATGAGTTCCAACGACAGCCCCTTCGTGGAACAGCCGATCGACGTGAGTCTCGTTTCGAGACTGCTCGATCGCGCGATCGGCGGGCGCGTGGATGCGAACGGGGAGAACTGGTTCTTCGCGGGGGGCTTCTACGGCGACGGCGTGGCAGCCCAGAAGGACAACCAGGTCGAAGGCTTTGGTGCCGCCGCGAAATGGGTGTATGCCCCGGTGATCGAAGAGGATTCCCTGGTCCATATCGGCTTTCGGGGGGCCTTCAGGCGGCCTGAAACGAATAATGAGGCGATCTCCTTCTCCACCGAAACGACCCACATGTCTAACTACAACCCGGTCTTGAGCGGGACGATCGAGGACGTCGACGGCGTGGTTCTCTTCGGCCCCGAGTTCGCGCTGGCCTGCGGTCCCTTTTCGATCTTCGGTGAATACAATCGGGCCATCGTGCTGCGCAGGCCGGGAAACCGGGTCAACTTCGATGCTTTCCACGTCGGAGCGACCTTTTCCCTGACGGGGGAGTCCCGGGCCGCCTCCTACACGATTGAGTCGGCCGAGTTCAAACGGCTCAAACCGCGACGGAACTTCAGCCTCAAACAGGGCGGATCCGGTGCCTGGGAGGTCGGCGTTCGTTATGCCTATCTCGATCTCGGTCGGGGAATCATGCCTTCTAGCGGCGATACCGAACTTCCAGGCGGAATGGAGCAGGCGATTTCGATCGCGCTCAACTGGTATCTGAATCACAACGTGCGCGTGATGTGGAACTACCGCCACATCCTCGAAACGGACGAGGGCTCGACTGATCCCGCAGGCGTCGTCAATCAAGAGGCCGCCGGTCTCAGCATGTTCACGACGCGAGTGCAATTCGCCTTCTAGGACCAGGATCCGCAACTGGACCCGCCTACACCCGCCTACACCCGCCTACACCCGCCTACGAAGAAACCAGAAGAGGCCCGAGCAGAAAACTGCTCGGGCCTCTTACATGTCTCACGGCTCCGGAGGTGTTCGATTCACCTGCCACGAAGCCGGAGGTTCGAGAGCGGGGGGACGTCGCGGTGGGATCGAGCTGGGCTCGCTTGCAACGCGCAGGCCTTGATCAGGCCGCCTGTCGCTTCTCGAGGGTGCGGAGCTTCTTGTTCAGCTGGGCGACCTTGCGCTCGAGCTTCTTGACTTCGTCGAGACGTGCGAGCTTGAGGCCCGTGTAGACGCGGTCGACGCCCTCTTCGAGATTCTTCTCGACCCGGTCACCGAATTTCTGACGAAGCTCTTCGGCGCGCTTGATCGCGGGCACCTTGCGAAGCTCGTCCTGAACCTGCTTGACTCCCTTTTCGATTCGCTTCTGGCTCTCGGCTCGGAACTTCTCGCTGCGGGCTTGAAGTTCGTCGTTCCACTTCTCGAGCTCGGAGCTGATCTTCTCGATCCCGTCGTTCGCCCACTCGGGTCGGAAGTCTTCCCAGTTGAAATCGATCGTCTCGCGGGTCTTCTTCGCCATCTTGATTTGTCTCCATGGTTCCAGGGGATCAGCTCGGGTCGCTCTTTGGCGGGTCGAGTCTGGCTCACCGGAGGTTTCTGCTGGGGTCGTCGGTTGCCTGACGCGTCGCGTCGCGATCCAGCCACCGGGTCGCTCGGGTCCTCCCCTTGCGACGGAACAGATCTTAGACACGATGCGTCATTCGTCAATGTCCTCGGTGAAATAATATATTACTTTATATAAAACAATAGGTTATGGGTGATGCGATGCATCAATTTTCGGATTCGACGAGATCCGAAGCGCGATGATGCGGTGCGTCGCGCGTCCCTCAACCCCAGCGAAGGATGGCGGAACCCCAGGTAAAACCCGATCCGAAGGCGGTCAGTGAGACCAGCTTTCCAGGCTCGAGGATCCCCTCGCGTGAGGCCTCAGCGAGCAGGATCGGAAGGGCCGCGGCGGAGCAATTTCCCAGTCGCTGGATGTTGTTGAGGACCTTTTCTTTTGGGATCTCGAGCTTGTGGGCCACGAATTCGTTGATCCGGAGGTTGGCCTGGTGGAACAGGAACAGGTCGACATCCTCGAGCTTGAGGCTGGCAGCGGAGAGGGTTTCGAGGAGGACCTCGGGCATGCGGGTCACGGCGTGCTTGAACACGAAACGTCCGTCCATGATCGGGTAGTGCTTGCGCGCCTCGAGCGCCGCATGGTCGATGCGGGGGTACATTGCCGAGCCCGGTCCTTCGGTCCAGAGTTTTCGGGCGTGTTTACCCTGCGCGTGGACACGAACCTCGAGCACACCCGGCCCGGCGTCCGCGTCGACCGCTTCGAGAACCAGGGCTCCGGAGCCATCGCCAAAGATCACGGTCACGTCGCGTCCCTCGGTACTCACGTCGAGTCCCGTCGAATGGACTTCACAACCGACTACGAGCACGCGCTCATACCGACCGGCGACGATCAACGAGTCCGCGATCTGGAGCGCGTAGAGGAAACCGCTGCACTGCGCCCGCAAGTCGATGCAGGGAATGTCGCCGGCGTCGATCGCTTCATGCAGGAAGAACGACGTCCCGGGGAAGTCGTGCTCCGGCGAGAGTGTCGCGAGGAGGATGCAGTCGATGTCCGAAACATCGAGCTCCGCCTGCGACAGAGCCGCCACGACAGCCCCCCGAGCGAGATCAGAGGGCTTCTGGCCGTCCTCCACCCAGCGGCGCTCGCGGATCCCGGTACGCTGCTCGATCCACTCTTCGGTCGTGTCCATCCACTGGGTCATGTCCGCGTTGGTGACGACCCGGTCCGGCACGCTCATTCCCGTCCCCACGATGCGTGAACGCAGAGCCATGATCTTCCTCCCGGTCCTCTTGGAGCCCCGTGGATCCAACGCGGGGATCGCGTTCGGTCCCGCTAGCTAGCCGCTCTGCGCGGCGAGATCGACGAAGCGGTTCTCTTCGCCGGGGCGAAGATCGTCGTCGTTCCAGAGGATGTCCTCGGCCTTCGTCAGGAGCTCACGCAAGCCGCGGCCCTCGAGTGCCGAGATCGGGATCGCCTTGTAGCGCCGAGCGATCGCCTCGATTTCATCCTCAGGAAGACGGTCGACCTGGTTGAACACGAGCAGCTCGGGTTTCTGGTCGAGCCCGAGCTCGCCGAGTACCTCGCGGACGGCCCGCATGCGGTGATCCACGTCCGGACTCGCGGCATCGACGACGTGGAGGAGCAGACTCGCGTCGCGCAGCTCCTCGAGGGTCGCATGGAACGCGGCGATGAGGTCCTCGGGAAGGTCGCGGATGAACCCGACCGTGTCGGTGATGATGACCTCTCGCTCACGCGGAAAGCGCAGTCGGCGCGAGACGGGGTCGAGGGTCGCGAACATCTTGTCTTCGATGTGGACGTCGCTCTGGGTC
>JAPYTP010000113.1 GCA_029941885.1 Myxococcota bacterium | reverse complement strand
CGCAGCCGCAGCCGCAGCCACAGCCGTGACTCGGGCCACGCGCATCAGACCGGGCGCGGGCCCTTCTCGAGCAGCGTTACCAGCATCCCGTGGGTCCGCTCCGGCGCGATCGACAACTGTTTGATCGACGCGGGCCGATCCTCGGTTCCATTGTCGAATTCGTAGAGGATCTCGAAGCCCTGATCGATCACCCAGGTCTTCGCGTCCGCGAGGTCCTCGACTTCGAAGACGACGGTGAAGACATGCTCGCCCTTGTTTTCGAGCAGCTGTCCGACGGCGTGTTGGCTGCTCTCCGGATGGACGATCTCGATCCCGGCCTTCCAATCGATCCGGCAATCCAACACGCCTTCGGCCGGTTCACGCTCGAAGGAGAGTCCGCCGAGGAGGGAAGAGAGATCCTTCTCTGCCTGATCGGGGTCGTTTACGAGCATCTCGACGCGATTCAGTCCAAGCAGCTTCATGATTCGTCTCCCGTCGGGGTGAGATTGAACTCACTTGCGGAGGGTTCGGAAGAACGCACGAACCTCGCGGACGAGTCCGTCGGGATTTTCCATTGCGGGGAAATGTCCGCCCCGGTCCATCACCGTAAAGCGGCGAATGTCGAAATGGGGCTCGCAGAGCTCTCGCGGAGGACGATTCACTTCGTTGAAGGCGGCGACCCCGGTCGGCACGTCCACGCCGGAGTAGGCCGGTGGCCCGGTCATCGGTCCGAAGGTCTCGAAATAGAGTCGCAGTGAAGAGCCGATCGTATTCGTGATCCAGTAGATCATGATGTTGGTGAGCAATTCGTCCTTCGAGTAGGCGCTCTCGATGTTTCCGTCGCAATCACTCCAGCGCCGCCATTTTTCGATGATCCAGGCGGTGAGGCCCGAAGGCGAATCGTTGAGTCCGAAGGAGAGGCTCTGGGGCTTCGTGCTCTGGAGCTGTACATAACCCCACTCCTGCGCGCGATAGGCCTTCACCTCCTCCCACCACACGCGTTGATCCGGGGTGAGGCTGGCCTCGTCGATCGGCGGGACGAGCATGTTGTAGTGGAGACCGATCAGACGGTCGGCGTGGCGCAGGCCCAGGCCCGTATTGACCGCGGCTCCCCAATCTCCCCCCTGAGCGCCGAACCTCTCGTACCCGAGGATGTCGACCATCAGGCGCGCCCACATGTCCGAGATCCGATTCGTGTCGAATCCCCGCTGGCTGGGGCGATCCGAGAAGCCGTATCCGGGGAGCGAGGGAACCACGACGTCGAAGGCATCTGCCGGATCGCCGCCATAGGCCGCGGGATCGGAAAGGGGTCCGATCACCTTGTGCATCTCGTAGAAGCTGCTTGGCCAGCCATGGGTCAGGACGATCGGCATCGGTTCTGGGCCCCGGCCCTTCACGTGCACGAAGTGAACGCCGAGGCCGTCGATCTGCGTGCGGTATTGGGGGAGGGCGTTGAGCGCCTTTTCCTGGGCTCGCCAGTCGAAGTGGTCGCGCCAGTAGCCGCAGAGTTCGCGGGCGTAGTCGAGGTCGGTTCCGTAATCCCACCCGGCGGCGTCGACGGCATCGGGCCAACGCGTCTGGGCGAGTCGACGGTGGAGGTCCTCGAGAACCTCGTCGGGAACGGCGATTTCGAAGGGCTCGACCCCGGAAACGCTTTCGTGGGTCACGCAGGCCGACTCCGGAGGATCTGTCCAGGCAGGCGGTCGAGCTGGTCGAGTGTCGACTTGCCATCGACTCGGGTCGGGACACCGGCCACCAGCACGTGATCGACACCGCGCGGCTCGTCCGCGGTCAATCTTTCCCCGGATGCCGGGAAGTCATGCACCCGTCGCTCCGGTCCGGGGGAGAGCGTGTCCCAATCGAGGATCGCGATGTCCGCGCAAAGGCCCTCGCAAAGGACGCCTCGATCGGGGAGGCCCGCGACGCGTGCGGCTTCACCACTCACCTTGTGGACGCCCTGCTCGATCGACATCAACTCGCGGTCGCGTACCCAGCTCGAAAGAAAATCGGTCGGCATGACGGCATCGCAGATCTGGCTGACGTGGGCTCCCGCGTCGGACAGCCCGAGGATGCAGCCGTCGGCTTGCAACAACTCGGCCACGCCCTCGGTGTCGTCATTGGCGAAGATGATCTGGAAGCGCGTCTCGAGATTCTCTGCGAGGGCGAGTTCACAGACCACGTCCCAGGGTGTCCCGCCGCGTTCCTCCGAGAGCGAGAGCACCGAGCGGCCGACGAGGTCCGTATGCAGCTTCGTCTCGGCGACGGTGAAGGTCTCCCAGCCCGGGTTGATCCACTGGCCCGAGTCGAATTGCTCCATGACCCGTGCACGCCATTCGGGATCGGCGAAGAATCGCTCGCGCTCGTTTTCCGGAACGGCCACCAGTTCTGCGAAGGCAGGCATCTGGTAGAACGAGGTGGGCTCCCGCATGACGATGCGCTGAACGATCGGGCGGCAGGTGACCTGGACGGAGACGTCCGCGCCGTCTGCGCGACCGGCGAGGTGGCGAGCGAGCTTTTCCCGATAGGGTGCACGAGACTTCCATGCCGCCGGATAGGTGAGGATCGACGACCAGTTGACGATCCGACCCAGAGTGCGTTGATAGTCGTAGATCCAGTCGAAGTCCTCGCCGGCTGCGATATGGATCACGCCCTGATCGATGTCCCGTGTCACGTTCATGAGCGCTTCGACTTCCGCCTGGCTCGATACCACGGAGGGCACCGGTCGGCCGCCGTCGCCGAGGTGAAAGCCCGCGCGGTCGGAGGAAAAGCCGAGTGCGCCGGCCCGAATCGAATCGGCGACCAGACTCTTCATGCGCTCGACTTCGTCCTCGGTCGCTTCGCGTTCGTAGGCGTCGTCGCCCATGACGTAGAGGCGAACGGGGGTGTGGCCGACATAGCCACCGAAGTGGATTCCGACCCCGCGCGCCTCGATCAGGTCGAGGTACTCGCCGTACGACTCGAAGTCCCAGCTCACTCCGGCTTCGAGGGTCGAAATCCGCATGTCCTCGACCTTGTCGAGGGTCCGCATCAAAGAGGCGCGGCCGGCCTCGCGCGTCGGCGCGATGCTGTAGCCGCAATTTCCGGCGACGACGCTGGTGACACCCTGATCGCTCGAAGGCGTGAGCGTCACGTCCCACAGAACCTGGGCATCATAGTGGGTGTGGATGTCGATGAAGCCGGGGACGACCAGGCGACCCGAGGCATCGATTTCGTGCGGTGCGTTCACCCGGTCGGCGATCTCGACGACTCGTCCGCCTGCGATTCCGAGGTCGACGCGGCGGCTCGGGGCTCCCGTTCCGTCGACAAGGGTTCCACCACGGATGGCGATTTCGGTCATCGGGGGCCTCCTGGCGTGGGATGCCGAGTCACGGACTCGGCGGCGAGTATTCAGTCGTCCGAGTAGACCGCCCGGAGGGCATGCGGCTTGAATTTCGAGATCGCTGCGGACAGCGATTCGATCGTCCAGCCATCAGCGCTCGGGGCGTCCTGAAGCATGTCGAGGGGGTCGAAGAGTCCGACGCGATCCTTCTCGAGGTAGAAGATCTCGCCATTGAATTGCGCGGCCTCATCGAGGCAAAGAGCCGTGATCAGTGCCGCGATATTCTCGGGAGGCTGGAGCGCAGCGAGCAGACCTGCCGCCATTTTTTCGGCTTCAGGGCCCCGAGATTTGGAGGTCGCGATCGCGTTGGTAACCATTCGAGTGTCGGTCGCGGCGGGGTTCACGGCATTTACCGTGATCCCAAACGCCGCGAGGTCGCGGCTCGCGACGTTGGTCAGGCCGAATACGCCTCCCTTGCCCGCCCCATAGGCCGATTGGTTCGGAAGGCCCAGGAGCCCGGCCCGCGAAACGACGTTGACGATTCGCCCGTAGCCCGCGTCCTTCATATGCGGGGAGGCCGCGCGCATGCAATAGAACGTGCCGTGAAGATGGCTGCGCACGACGCGGTCGAAGAGTTCCGGGTCGTGATCGAAGATCGGTCCGGTCGCGGAAAGACCGGCGTTGTTCACCAGCAGGTCGATGCGGCCAAAGGCGTCGAGGGCCGTCTCGATGATCCGACGGGCGCTCTCCCATTCGGCGACGGAGTCCGTATTCGGGACCGCGACCCCTCCGGCCTTTTCGATCTCGCGAACGACTTCATTGGCCGGCGTGGCGTCGTCGCCGGCTCCTTGCAGCGAGGATCCAAGGTCGTTCACGACCACGCGAGCTCCCCTCGAGCTGAGAGCCAGGGCGGTCGCGCGCCCGATGCCGCGCCCAGCCCCGGTCACGACCGCGACGCGGCCTTCGAGATCGTTTGCTCGCTCGATGCGATCCTCGTCGTTGGAATTCGTCATGGGCTCCCTCCGAGTCGACGGGTCCGGCTTCGCGGGGTCGACGCTGTAGATCAACCCGAACAGTAGCGAGCCGGATGCCCGCTTGCGTGGGTCTCGACGGACCCTGCTTGCGGTGGCGGCGAACCACTGCGACCGTCTGTAGGACACCAGGTCGCGCGACGACCGGACCGGCATCGTCTGGGTCGACCGACGCGCTGGTCTGCGATCTAGAGTGCTCCGATCGGCGTCTCGCAACCAACCAGCCAATGGACCCGAACGAGGAACAATCAGATGGCATCTCCGCGCTATGCGTTCATCAAGGCGAGCTGGCACTCGGAAATCGTCGACCAGGCCCTCTCGGGCTTCCAGAAGGAAGTCGGCGAGGGCGCCGTCGACGTCTTCGACGTACCGGGTGCATTCGAAATCCCTCTGCTCGCGCGTGATCTGGCCATGACCAATCGCTACGCGGCGGTGGTCGGGGCAGCGTTCGTCGTCGACGGCGGGATCTACCGACACGATTTCGTGGCGTCGAGTGTCCTCGACGGGTTGATGCGCGCCCAGATGGATGCCTCGATTCCGGTTCTCTCGATCGTGCTCACGCCTCACAACTTCCAACCGACCGAGGCCCACATTGCCTTCTTCCGCGATCACTTCGCCGAGAAGGGAAGGGAAGCCGGCCACGCGGCCAAGGAGATTGGCCTCGCGCGAATGCGGATCAAGGGTTAGGCGAGTACCGCCAAGCCACGTCGCCGGGTAGGAATCTTCGCCTGAAGTTCGACCGGCGTCAGTTCAGCTCGTTACCGGCGAGCGGGATCGAGAACGTGATGGAGGTCCCGATACCGGGTGTGCTCTTGATCGAGATCTGACCGTCGTGATCCGTGATGATGCCGTGGACGACACTCAACCCGAGACCCGTTCCGCCACGGCCGAGACGTGTGGTGAAGAACGGATCGAAAACCCGATCTATTTCGGCCGCGGTCATCCCGCGACCGTCATCCGATATCGTGGCCCGGACCCTTTATCCCTCACGCGTCGCGCGAACGACAACGCGGGTCGATTTCTCAGACGATTCGGTCGCGTTCCGAAGGATGTTCAGGACTGCTTGTTCGAGTTCGATCGCAACGTTCAAGCCTTCGCCCACGAATTGCTGTGCCGCGATCCGAACGGCCGCTAGGCCAAGGCCGCGAGCCAGATTTCACGCGGAATACGGTCCACCCGTCCTGTAAAGAGAAGGGCTACGGCGAAGAGGAGGGTGGCGAAGGTGGCACCGAAGGCCGGGCCGAGGGGAGCGATCGCGGAGAGCTCCGGCTTGAGCATCTGGACGATGCGACTGACGAAGAGGCAGAGCCAGGCTCCAGCCCACGCGGGCCCGCCCCGTTTGCGACCGAGGCGCACCATCAGGATCGCTGACGCGCCGAGAAAGACGGCGCCCGCGAGGAAGAAGTTCTGTTCGCTCATGACCCGCCGCCGCTTTCGCTTGGAGTTTAGCTTTTGGCGGTGTGCTGGATCAATCGTTGCGCAGAACTCGGTGTCGCGTGGGGCTTCCTCCCTAGACCTAGCCGACGATATTCACCAGTCGCCCCGGAACGACGATCACCTTCTTCGGCTCTCGTCCCGCAAGACTCTTTCGCACGTTCTCGACCTCGAGTGCGCGCTCGCGTGCGACCTCTTCGGTGACGTCGGCGGGAACCTGAATCTCGCCGCGCTTCTTCCCATTATGTTGAACGACCAGGGTGATCACCTCTTCGACGAGGAGACTCTCGTCCGCGACCGGCCAGGGTGCGAGGGCGAGACTCTCGTCATGACCGAGCAACGACCAGACCTCCTCGGCGAGGTGGGGCGCCATCGGAGCGAGCAAGAGGATGAAGGACTCAGCGGACGCATGCGGGAGCGGTGCTTCCTTCGTGATGTCCCGCGCGAAGACCATCAGCTTCGAGATCGCGGTGTTGAAGCGCATGTTCTCGAGGTCCTCGGTCACGCCGGCGATCGTTTGAGCGGTCAGGCGACGCTGGGCGTCTGTTCCAGGGCCGTCGATGGGAGCGTGATAGGTCTCGCTCTCCTCTTCACCCCTCGCGTCCTCTTCGTGAAAGAGCCGCCAGGCGCGCTGAAGGAATCGATAGATCCCCTGGATTCCGTCGGTCGACCAGGGGGCCGCCTTCTCGAGGGGGCCGATGAACATTTCGTAGAGACGCATCGAGTCGGCGCCATGCTCGAGGATGACATCATCCGGGTTGATGACGTTGCCCTTGCTCTTGGACATCTTCTCGACCACGCGTTCGAGCGCGAGTCCGGGGTCGTCCGGGTGGATCGGCTCGCCGGCATCGTCGTAGGCGATCTCGCCGAGCTGGATCCAGCGCATCTTGACCTCGCGGCCATCCGACGCGAGAACCGGACCTTCGTCGCCCTCTCGGATATCTGTGCTCGCATAGCGGGTCACAGCCGTTTCGGGGTCGTCGCTCGTATTGTCGTCGTAGTAGCGGAAGCTCTCGCCGAGAATCATCCCCTGGTTCACGAGCTTCTGGAAGGGCTCCTTCGTGTGGACGAGCCCGAGATCGTAGAAGACCTTGTGCCAGAAGCGTGAGTAGAGCAGGTGCAACACCGCGTGTTCTGCGCCGCCGACATAGAGGTCGACCGGCATCCAGTATTTCTCGGCCTCCTCCGACCAGGGCGCCTCGTCGTTCATCGGGTCGAGGAAACGCAGGAAATACCAACAGCTGCCCGCCCATTGAGGCATGGTGTTCGAATCACGAAGCACGCGACGTCCGTCCGCATCCGTGGTCTCGATCCACTCCTTCACGCGGGCAAGCGGCGCTTCGAAACCCTCCCCGCTCGGCTTGAAGTCCTCGAGCTCGGGGAGCATGAGCGGGAGGTCCGACTCGGGCACGAGCGCGATCGATCCGTCCTCGTGATGAACGACCGGGAAGGGCTCGCCCCAGTAGCGCTGGCGGCTGAAGAGCCAATCCCGGAGCTTGTAGGTGATGGTTCCCTTGCCGAGGCCCTCCGATTCGAGCCACTCGATCATCTTCTTCTTGGCGGCGACGGTCTCGAGGCCGTCCAGGAATCCCGAAGCGGTCGCCCGACCGGGACCGGTCCAGGCAGCCTGGGTGACATCGCCGCCGGAAACGACCTCGACGATCGGAAGATCGAAGGTCTTCGCGAATTCCCAATCGCGTTCGTCGTGGCCCGGGACGGCCATGATCGCCCCGGTTCCGTAGCCCGAGAGGACGTAGTCGGCGATCCAGATCGGGATCGACTCGCCGTTCGTCGGATTGCGCGCGGTTGCACCCGTGGCGACCCCGGTCTTTGCGCCGCCGTCTGCCATCCGATCCCGTTCGCTGCGCCGGGCGGCACGAGCGACGTAGGCCTCGACCTCCTTTCGCGCGGCGTCCGTCGTGATCTCGGTAACGAGAGAATGCTCGGGGGACAGCACCATGTAGGTCGCTCCGAAGAGCGTGTCGGGGCGGGTCGTGAAGACTTCGATCTCCCTATCGCCGGCGACCCCACTCGTTGATCCGGACGAACCCTCGACGCGAAAGCGAACCTCTGCACCCTCGGATCGACCGATCCAGTCCCGCTGCATCTTCTTGATCGGTTCTGGCCAGTCGAGCCCGTCGAGGTCCTCGATCAGACGGTCGGCGTATTGGGTGATCCGGAGCATCCATTGCTTCATCGGCATCCGGATGACGGGGTGGCCGCCGATCTCGCTCTTGCCGTCCTGGACCTCTTCGTTCGCGAGAACCGTACCCAGCTCAGGACACCAGTTGACCGGGACCTCGGCCTCGTAGGCGAGGTCCTGCTCGTAGAGTTTGCGGAAGATCCACTGCGTCCATTTGACGTAGTTCGGATCCGTCGTATCGATCTCGCGCGACCAGTCGTAGCTGAACCCGAGTGATTGGATCTGACGCTTGAAGTTCCCGATGTTGGTCTGGGTCGTGGTTCGGGGATGCGTCCCGGTCTTCACCGCGTACTGCTCGGCGGGCAGGCCGAAGGCGTCCCACCCCATCGGGTGCAGGACGTTGAATCCACGCATGCGCTTGTAGCGGGCCATGATGTCGGTGGCGGTGTAGCCCTCCGGGTGGCCTACGTGGAGACCGTCTCCGGACGGATACGGGAACATGTCGAGCACGTAGTATTTCGGGCGCGACGGGTCGACTTCGGCGCGGAAGGTCTCGTGTTCCTCCCAGTACGCCTGCCACTTTTTTTCGATTCGGGACGGGTCGTAGGTCATCGCTCGCAGAGAATGGGGGTCGTGGGCCGTTGCGTCAATGAATCCGGGCAATTGCGGGGATTACCGGCGGCCCTCGTGGTCGCCGCTACCCTTCGTCGAGATGGCACCGAACAACAACGACATGTGCGTGTTCGTCGTCTCGGACGGGACGGGCGACACCGGCAGCGCCGCGGTCCGCGCCGCCATGATCCAGTTCCGCGATCGCTGGCGGCTTCGGGTCTTTCGCGACGCGCGGACGATCTCCGAAATCCGGCGCGTGATCGAACTCGCCCAGGAGGCCGGCGCGCTCGTCGTCTTCAGTCTGGTGGAGGGGGAGAACGTCGAGGCATTGGTCCGGGAAGCCGAAAACCGGGGTGTTGTCGCGGTCGACCTGCTCGGCCCCCTGATCATGCGCGTCGCCCAGCGCCTCAAGGTCGAGCCGCGTCATCAGCCCGGGCTGCTCCACGGGTTCTCGGACGACTATTTCGACCGGGTCGACGCGGTCGAATTCGCTGTTCGCCACGACGATGGAGCCAATCTGCGCACGCTCCATGAAGCCGACATCGTTCTGACCGGCGTCTCTCGAACCTCGAAGACGCCGCTCTCGATGTACCTCGCCCAGCGCGGGTTCAAGACCGGGAACGTTCCGCTCGTGCCGGGCATCGATCCGCCCCAGGAATTGCTCGAGGTGAACAAGCGTCGCGTCTTCGGGCTGTCCGTCGACCCTGCGACGTTGCTGTCGATCCGGACCGCGCGAATGCGGACGTTGCGCGCACCGTCCTCGACCGATTACACCGATCCGGATCAGGTCGAACTCGAGCTCGATCTCGCGCGTCGGCTCTTTCGTGCGAACGGCTGGAAGCAGGTCGACGTCTCGGGTCGAGCCGTCGAAGAGAGCGCCTCGAAGATCGTCGACTTCTACGAGCAGGCCTTCGGCGCACCGCGTCGCTAGCCAAGAGTCAGGTCGGAGTCTCGCCCGCTCGTGGTGTGTCGCCGGCGAGCCCCGCGACGTCGCCCCCGTCGTGATGCTTCTCGGACGGGCATCGCGACATGAATGCCCAGGGCGTCCAGACCTCGCAGCCGGCGCTTCGCGCGCGACCCGCGACCTGACGATCCGCCGATACGACGATGGTTCGCTCGGGATGGGGCGTTCGTCGGGCGCGGCGGACGATCCAATCATCCGCGCTCTCGACGTAGAGGCTGTGAATGATGGCGCCTTTCGAGTGCCGATGATCCTCCGGGTTTTTGGGGTTCTGGGAATCGTGAGGATGAGAGGGAATCGGGGGGCGAGCGCGGTGGACCTTGGCGACGGGCTCAGCCCAGACGGACCAGCTCGGAAGCGCGCCGTCGAAGGCAACCCAGATCTCGTCGTCTCCCTCTGGCCATCCGCAGACGCGCCGGAGCAGTCGTTCGCGCAGCTCCCTTCGCCACCAACCCGAATTGCGATCTTCCGCGAGCAAGACGGCGTGGAGGACGTTGAACCCGTCGACGAGAATCACCCGCCGCTGCTCCACCGAGAGCACGGCGTCGATCATTGCTTCGAGTTCCTTGCGGCCGGCTCGGAGGCGTCGTTCGCGATCGGGACTCGTCTCGGGAGCGTCTGCCGAAGGCCGGGCGTTCGCGGATTCATGGGAGTCGGGTCCGTCCCGGTCCATTCGTGCCTCTCTTCGACTCGGCCCTCGTCGGCGTCCGAGAGATGGGGGCCGATCCCTCCGACTGACGCTCCGAGGGAATAGTCGATCGATTCGATTCCGGTCTCGGCCCCGGAATCGCCCTCGACCCGGGCCGCGGCGAGATCCCAGAGTGCCCTCGGACTCGAGGCAGAGGTCTGGGGTGTCTGGTGAGATGGAGATAGGTCAGATGGAGATAGGTCAGATGGAGATAGGTCAGATGGAGATAGGTCAAATGGAGATAGATAGTGGGAGGCATCGTACCCGGTTCCCGGGAGCTCGACCCGCTCGAGTTCGACGGCGGCCCACCCGAGTCCGAACGCGATCGTCACCAGCAGGGTTGCCGCCGCTTCCAGAATCCCCTCGTGTCGCTCGTCTCCGCCTCCCGAATCGCCGCGATCGCCGGCACCGCGAAAGTCGCTTCTGGAGGTGTCGGAGGTGTCGGAGGTGTGGGAGGTGTCGGAGGTATTGGAAGTCTCGAAGGCCTCGCGGCTGATCGGGAGGCGATTGGTCTGTGGAAGGACTCGCTGCGGGCCGAGTCGAAGAGAGGCGCGCGCTCGGGGCGGGTCGTCTCGCGAAAAATCGAACTCGGTCTGGCTCGTTTTCATGGCTGGGGGCTCCGCTCTCGGCGGCCCGAGAGTCTCGGTGGGTCGGTGACATGAATAGGGTGGAGGGCCCCCGTGACAGAGACGGTCACAGCCGACGCCGGTCCGATCGGAATTACTTGCGGGCGGCGGAGCGCTGCCTTATCCAGGGAAAAATGCAGCCGGTGAAGTCACAGACCGGGCCCGAGGCGATCCCCGGGCCCTCTTCGGTCGATTCGTCCGAGACGAAACGGGACGCAGAATGATGTCCGAGGTCTCGAGTCGGGGGCGCCGCTGGCCGGCGGAATGGGAACCCCATCGCGCAACCTGGCTCTCCTGGCCGCATAACGCCGAGACCTGGCCCGGTCGGCTCGAGGTCGTCGAGGAGGCCTCCTGCGAGATGGTGCGGGCGATCGCTCCAGGCGAGTGCGTCGAGATCCAGGTAAACGACGTCGGCACCGCGGACCGTGCGCGAAAACTTCTGCGCGGCGCGGGGGTCGAGACGCTCGAGCGGGCTCGGTTTCGGGGCGTTCCGACGAACGACGCCTGGGTTCGCGACTACGGAGGCGTCTTCGTCTTCGAGGAGAACGGGCGGGGTGGGGAGCGGCGCGTCCTGTTGGATTTCGAGTTCGACGCCTGGGGTGGGAAATATCCGCCGTGGGAACGGGATGCGGCGGTGGCGGAGCAGATGGCGCAGATCCTGCGGATGCCTCGCGAGGGGATCGATCTGGTGCTCGAAGGCGGATCGATCGACGGGGACGGGGAGGGGACGATCCTCACGACGCAATCCTGTCTGCTGAACCCGAACCGGGCCCGCGCGGGAGTCGACCGCTCACGCGGGCGCCTCGAGGCCCCACTCGAAGAGGCTTTCGGGGTTCGCCGGGTCTGGTGGCTTGGGGACGGAATCGTCGGCGACGACACGGACGGGCACGTCGACGACCTGACCCGTTTCGTGGCGCCGGGTCGGGTCGTGACGAGCGTCGAATCCGATCCCCAGGACGTGAATCATGCGGTTCTCGTCGAGAACCGGGAGCGACTCGAGGAGATGGTGGACGCTGCGGGGCGTCGGCTCGAGGTCGTGGAGTTGCCGATGCCTCCCGCGATCTACGGACCCGAAGGCCGGCTGCCCGCGAGTTACGCCAATTTCTACTTTGCGAACGCAGCGTTGCTGGTTCCGGTGTTCGATGTGGACCAGGATCACGTGGCCCTCGAGATCCTCTCCTCGGTCGTCTCCGATCGTCCCGTCATCCCAATTCCCGCGCAAAACTTCGTTCTAGGACTGGGAGCGGTTGATTGTCTCACCCACCAGGAGCCGGTTCTCATCCCGAGTGGTACCTAGGCGTAGACCCAGGTCACTCGGTTGGAGGGCCTGCCCTCCGGGGTCGATGGCGGTCATCCTGGCCCCCCCGTCAATCCGCCAAAGTGGATCCTGCGATCACCTTTCAATCGCCCATTACATCAGTTAAACCCCCGTGGCGTTTGAGTTGGCGCACCTCCCAGAGGTCGTTGCCCGACGCACCTGGCCGATCCGGATTTCCGCTCGGCGAGCGCTTTTCAGCCGACCCGGACGGGTCGGTTCTTGATGAGATCAGTCAGCGGGCCTGCAACCGACCCGATTGAGAAGGGATCTACCCATGGATGTTTCCCGACATGACATCGTCATCGTCGGTGGCGGCGCCGCCGGGCTTCGCGCGGCCATCGAAGCCGCCGAGAACGCCCCGACCGCCTCGATCGCGCTCGTATCGAAGGTCTATCCGATGCGAAGCCATACCGTCTCCGCCGAAGGGGGAGCGGCGGCGATCGCTCGTGATGACGACAACCTCGAACTGCATGGATACGACACCGTCAAGGGCTCCGACTTTCTGGCCGACCAGGACTGCATCCAATACTTCGTGAAAGAGGCGCCGAAGGAACTCGCGCTGCTCGAGAACTGGGGCTGCCCCTTCTCGCGGAACGAGGACGGAAGTGTCGCCACGCGCGCCTTCGGTGGGATGACGACGAAGCGGACGTGGTACGCGACCGACAAGATCGGCTTCCACATGCTCCACGCACTCTTCCAGCATTCGATGCGTTTTGAGAACATCGTTCGCTACGACGAGTACTTCGTGTCGAAGCTCCTGGTCGAAGACGGCCACTGCCGCGGCGTTGCGGCGCTCGACATCCGAACCGGCGAGTACACCACGATTCTCGGTCGCGCGATCATCCTGACGACCGGCGGCGGCGGCAAGATCTTCCCCTTCACGACGAACGGAACGATCAAGACCGGCGACGGGATGGCGCTCGCCTACCGCGCCGGTGTGCCGCTCAAGGACATGGAGTTCGTCCAGTACCACCCGACCGGTCTTCCCGGAACGGGGATCCTGATCACCGAGGCGACGCGCGGCGAAGGCGGCTACCTCCGAAACTCCGAGGGCGAGCGCTTCCTGGTCGAATACGATTACGGGGTCGGCGCCAAGGCGGAGCTCGGGCCTCGCGACATGATCTCGCGCGCCATCGTCCAGGAGATCGAAGCGGGACGCGGCCTTTCGGGGCCCTACGGCGATTACGTTCATCTCGACCTTACCCATATCGGCGAGGACAAGATCAATTCGCGACTGCCCTTTGTTCGAGAATTGGCGAAGACCTACATCGGCGTCGATCCGGTCACACAACCGATTCCGATCCGACCCGTCGTTCACTACATGATGGGGGGCGTCGACACTGACATCGACGGCGCAACCCAGATGCCGGGGCTCTATGCCGCCGGAGAGACCGCCTGCGTCTCGATCAATGGTGCGAACCGCCTCGGCTCGAACTCTCTGACCGAGTGTCTGGTCTTTGGGGCGGCCGCGGCGCGACACGCCATGGACTTCGCGAAGGGTTCGAGCGAGGGCAATGAATCCGCGCTTCGGGCCCAGGTCGAAGAAGAGGCTGGACGGGTCGAGAATCTGCGCGGCCGCAAGAAGGGCGGCGAAAAGATCTCGGAGATCCGCCGCGAACTGAACCACACGATGGAGACGGGCTTCGGCGTCTATCGCCAGCAGGATACGATGCAGGCGGGGGTCATCGAGACCGCCCAGCTTCGTGGCCGCGTCGCCGATCTGCGACTCGAGGACGAGAGCAAGGTCTTCAACACCGAACTCATCACCGCTCTCGAACTCGCCAACATGGTCGAAGTCGCCGAGGTCATCGCGGTCTCTGCGGCACACCGGAAGGAGTCCCGCGGCGCCCATACGTGCCGGGACTTCACGACACGTGACGACCAGAATTTTCTCTACCACACGATGGCATTCCATGACCCGGCCGGTCCTCGACTCGGCAAGAAGGACGTCGTCCTTGGCAAGTGGGAACCGGAGGAGCGGAAGTACTGATGGCCTCGGACACGACAGAGAAGACGATCATCATCACGCGGTTCGATCCCGACAAGGACGAAGCGCCGCGGAAGCAGGAGTACACGGTTCCTTGCGAGGGGAACTGGAAGGTCCTCGACGCCGTCAACTTCATCAAGGACGAGATCGACGCGACCGTGTCGTATCGCTGGTCCTGCCGGATGGCCGTCTGCGGCTCGTGCGGGATGATGGTCAACGGGGAGCCCAAGCTCACCTGCAAGACCGCTCTCTCCGACTACGGCGACCGCGTCGATATCGAACCGCTCGCGAATTTCCCCGTCGTGCGCGATCTGGTCGTCGAACTCGACGGCTTCATGCACAAATTCGAAAGCGTGAAGCCCTGGATCATGCGTGCCAAGGAGAAGGCCGAAGACAAGGCCGCCTACGACGAAACCAAGGGCACGTTCTCTCAGTCGGCCGATGAGCTGGGCACCTTCAAGCAGTTCAGCATGTGTATCAACTGCATGCTCTGCTACTCGGCCTGTCCGGTCGTCGCGAATGAGCCCGACTTCCTCGGGCCGGCCGCGATCGCCCTTGGCCAGCGATACAACCTGGACAGTCGCGACGAGGGCAACGACGAGCGAAACGATATCTTCCGCGGTGAAGGGACGGTCTTTAGCTGCTCCTACGCCAACGAATGTTCCGAAGTCTGTCCGAAGAACGTCGACCCCGCCGCGGCCGTCAATCAGGCCAAATTCGGCGCGGTGATCGATTGGGCGAAGGGCCTCGTCCTTCCCAGAGGAGGATCGAACTAATGGCTGGACCGGCACACCCGAACGCCATGGCGCCACCCTCGCCGGGGCGGACCCGAACCGCGCCTCCTCAGACGCCCGCGACCTGGTGGAGTTCTGCTCGAATTCGAACCTATCTGCTCTTCGACGCGACGGGCATCCTCTATTTTCTGGTCGCGTTCGTCGCGATCGGGATGATCCGTGCTCTGGCGGCGGGGAAGGAAGCCTGGAAAGCGGCGATGACGAGCCTCGAGAATCCGATCTACATCGCGTTCCACGTGCTCTGTCTCGCCGCCGTCATCTTCGTGGCGGTCCGGTTCTTCCGGCTCTTTCCGAAGGCGCAGCCTCCCGACATGCCCGTGCCGCCGCGTCCCATCATCCACGCGACGCTCTACGTCGCCTGGATCGGAATCACGGTCGGCCTAACGGCCATCCTGGCGGGAGCGATCCTCTAATGCGCACTCTCCTTCTCAAGCTCGAACCCCTGATCTGGCTGATGTTTGGTCAGGGCATCCTGATCGGGACGATGCTCCTCACGGGCTGGATCCTCGTCGTCGGCATCCTGATTCCGATGGGCCTTGTCGACGCTTCGGCCCTCGACTACGAACGCGCCCACCAGGTCGCGACCACGTCCCTGTTCGGATTCATCCCGGTCGGGCAACTCGTGTTGGCGGCACTCCTCGTCCTTCCCCTGTGGAAGGGAGCGCACCACGTGCGATCTCTGCTGATCGATTTCGGTGGAGGTGAGCGCGACTGGATCGTCGGGTCGCTGCTCTACACGATCGCGATCGTCGGGAGCGTGATGGGTGTGATGGCGGTCGTGGCGCTTTAGTCGACGATCGTGGGTTGGAGATGACGGGAATCAACGCGATCGATGGCGTTGCGTCTGGAACGATGCCCGGAAACCCATATGTTCGTTTCATGGCCACGGAATCTTGTTTCCCGGCAGCAGTGATGTGAACCGCGGCTACTGTTGCGATCGAAGCCGCGAGTCTTCGTAAGCCACCTTGTCCGACTTGTCATCGCGAGAATACGGCCGACTAGGTTGACGCCAACGCGGGTCCAAGCATGGTTGTCGGTGGACTCGATCCTTTTTCTTGGAACTTCGTTCTATTGATGACGACATCCGCTCACAAGGAGTTGACCTCGGCAAGATTCGATTAGCCATGGTGAGTCGAGAGCTTGAAGACAGAGCAGATCAGAATCATCCGAAATGAACAAGCCCATCTTAGTCTGAGGTGATCGAGTGCCTAGAGGACGCCCGTCCATCCGACCGCAAGGCTCGAAATAATTGCCACGACCGTCAGAGTGGGGATCAGAAAGTTAATTGCCCGTGTTGCCGATTTCCCGCGCAGCAGGTCTGCGACCAGTATCTCGGCGATCGCATCTGAAGTTCTGCTTGTTCGGGTGTTGAATACAAGCAGGAATACAAGAACAGACCCAAGTGCAACGCCCCAAGAAGCCCGTATCGCCACAGAGCCTGCCACTGGTGACGCGAACGGCACCATTGGAACGGGAAAGCCTGCACTGAGATGTAGCAGCCCAATGATGGCGCTCGACGTCGACATGAGGCATAGCATCAGTGTGAAGCACCTAGATATTTCGTCTCTATGGGTACTGTTAGAGTGTCTCCGTTGGACGATGTGTTTGTAGATTGGAATGTTCACGAGCGCCATTCCTGCGCCGAAAAACCAAAAATTTCGCAGTATTAAGTTGAGCATCTCGCTACTCAAAGGGATTCGCCGTGACGCAGCGACCTGCGCAGAGGAAAAATTCGCCTGAAGAGATGTTGAGTCCCCCGCTGATCGAGAAGGTCTGAAACAAATGAATAGAGGCACCTGGCGTGCCGGCGCCAAAGTCGAAGGTGCGGGACCGTGACCGGTTTCCGACCCTATCGATGCCACCTTCAAACAGGCCCGCCACGGTGCCATCGAAGGTATCCGCGATCTCAAGACCGGCAAGCCACGGCGAAAAGGCGCTCGCGCCGAGTTCAATACCAGGCCCGGATGAATCGCGAAAACTGCCGACCGTGAGAAAGTCGGCCGTTCCCGTCACTGACAGCCCTATGGGCGAACCGAGTTCGGCCCCTCCTCCGAACGAGAAGTCAAACGCTAGGTCCCCCGTTTGATCGAATCCGAGTCCTCCGCTGAAAAAGCCGCCGAGCGGACCTACGTTTCCACCGATAGTCACTGCGCCGCTGGTACCGCCATATTCGTGACCAAGGGACGTTCTAAACAAGCCCATCGGATCCACGAAATTGGTCGGATTCCCGCCCACATAAGCGTAGAGATTCAATCCATCTGCGTACCCCATAGGATCCGGTTGCAAAAATCGGCCAATTTCTGGATCGTAGTGCCGCGCCCCGAAATAGTACAAACCACTCTCGGAGTCGTACTCCCGTCCTGTGAATAGGAACGGATTTGACACCGAGCTCGGTTGATCGACCTGACCGTACGGACCGTACGAGTACGATTCGACCAAATTTCCTGTTCCGCCACTGAGGGCGACCACGGATCCCAGAGCATCAAAATGGTAGAAATACTCCGCCCCGGCGACGGTATTCATTCGGATGGGCCGATTAAGTCCTGCGTAGACGTAACGCCTCAGCAAACCACTGCTGCTGTCGTACTCCTCGAGGATTTGATTGCCGTCCAGCAGGTACTCGGTGGTGCTGCCCTGAAACGTCTTGCTCGCCCGCAGACCAGACCCGTCATAGGTGTAGGTCGCCGTGTTGCTTCCTGGCATCTTGGCTGACGTCAGTCTGTTCTCGACATCGAAGGCATAGTTGTTGGAGATGGGAGAACCCAGATTTCCCCTTGAGTCGTATCCGAACGAATACGACACGGCGCCGCCAACGGTGGCCCCCGTAATCTGGTTCATGTCATTGCTTGAATAGACGGTTGGCAGCAGATTGAGGATGTCATACCCGAACTGGGGATCAGAGACCGAAGTGGCGCTGCGATTGTGGACGAGATTGTAGCCATAGTCCCATGTTGCCGAGGATCCCACAAATTGATGTGTGATCGAACCGAGGTCGTCGTCCAGCTCCCATTCGTGGATCGTTGAGGTGCCGTTACCCCGAGTCGTGGAAATTTCCCGAGATAGAGCGTCGTAGGCGAAGGACGCGATCTCGTTCACGCCAGCATCTCGAATCCGCTCTAGCCGATTCAACTCATCGAATTCATATGTGATGAAGTGGCCGTCCGGGTAAGTGATGCGGTTCCTGTTCCCGGCTTGATCGTACTGATATCCGACGACACGAGAATGCATGTCGCTCTTGGACAATAGACGTCCAGAATAATCGTAGTCGTAATCCGTAGTACCCACGCCGCCAACAGTCTCAGAAACGAGACGACCGACCCGATCGTACGAATAACCCACAGCGGGAGAGCCCGACGGCACCTTTGATGTAATCCGGTTCAGCGCATCGAAGGTGTTTGCAATTCTCTGGCCGGAGCGCAACGTCTTCGTCACTAGATTCGATGCGGCATCGTACGCAAGTTGCTCCGAGGTGCTGTTCTCGAAGTCGATATACTGAAGACGATCAAATCCGTCATACCTGAACGACGTCACATTGCCAATCGCGTCTTGAACGCTGGCCACCCGCCCGTTCGACGTGTAGGTGTAGCGGGTGAGTGGGTCGC
>JAPYTP010000112.1 GCA_029941885.1 Myxococcota bacterium | reverse complement strand
CGAGAGTCGAGAGTTCTAGACGAGTCCCCGTTCCCGGGCCACGAGCAGATAGTCAGCCGTGAGATCCACCCGGGAGAGGTGATAGCGACGGAGCGTGCGGGCCGGAGCCCTCGGCTCGGGGCGCGCGTGCTGGACCGTGAGGTTGTCCCAGATCACGAGGTCATGGGGTTGCCACGCGTGCTCGTAGACGAACTCGGGATCATAGAGGGGCCGATAGACTTCCTCGAGGATCCCGTCGCTCTCGCTGCGTGGGAGTCCGATCAAGCGATCGGTGTGTTGGAGGCAGAGGAAGAGCGTCTCGACCCCATATTCGTTCTCGAAGATGGCCGGATGATGGGTCCAATAGTGTTCCGGCCCCCAACCGGCTTCTCCGCGAGAGAGGATCTTTTCGGGTTCGTCGTTTCTCTCCTCGGGATGGTCGGGGTGATAGAGGAAGCATGCGTGCGCGGCCTCCAGGTCGCGCAATCTTTCGACCAGTGACGCGGGCAGTCGTGACAGGAGGGCCGCCGAATTGGCGAAACAAGTTGGTGTCGCTCCCTCTGCGACCAGCGATCCGTACATCGAGATCCCCTGGATCGGGGCGGGGTCATAGGCGTAGTCGTAGTGGAATACGAGTTCGCCGTCGGGTGCAGTCGTCTGGTCGTGCTGATTCGTGACTTCCATACGCATCGGTTGCCCGGTCTCATCGGGCTCGATACGACCGAGTGCGGCCATCAGGTCGATCTGCCGTTCGTCGGAGATCTCCCCTTCGCGGAGCACGAGGAGACCGTGCTCCGCATAGTGACCGCGGAGTTCCTCCCGTTCACGATCGTCGAGGAGAGCATCGGTTCCGAGGTGGAGACGCGTCCCGAATCGCGCGTCGAGCTTCGTGGTATGCATGGCGACCTCGTGGGCCGCCGACGATAGCGCGATCTCGCGTGCAATCGATTGCTACTGCTCATGGTGGCGGCGCATGTCGCCGCTAGAGCACGCCCTCTTGCGCGAGGGCGGTGAGGGTCGATACGACGTTGGCATCGAATTGCGTGCCGACATGGGCCGCGAGTTCCTCGAGAGCTTCGTCGACGGGGATCGCGGAGCGATGGAAATCGTCCGTCTGCATGGCATCCCAGGCGTCGCAGACCGCCAGCATACGGGCGCCGAGGCAGATCTCGTCTCCCCTCCCCACGCCACTCGGGTAGCCGGTTGCGTCGGGGCGCTCGTGATGGCCCTGAACGATAGGCGAGGCCTTCTCCCAGAGCCGGATCCGAGAAAGCATCTTGGATCCGACGGCCGGGTGCTTGCGGAAATATTTCGGATCCCCCTGGTGGGCCGCGGGGATCTTCAGCATTCCCACGTCGCGGAGCAGGGCGGCGAAATGAAGATCGTGAAGTTCGCCGTCGTAGAGTCCCATCGTCCGACCAATCCCCATTGCGCGTTGCGCTCGGCAAGCGTGGGCACCAGTCGCTCACTGAGAACGGCGAATCCACACAGGGGAACGATGCCGCCCAGGAAATAGGTCACGAAGACGGATCGATCGAGGGATTGGTCGAAGAGCGAGGATTTCTTTTTCGGCATCTCGCCGAGATGTTTCGGTCGTGCGGGGGCGACGCTTTTGCGTGAGAGGTCCGTCGGGCGAAGAATTGGATATTCTTGTTAGCAATCGTCGGCAGCCGTTCCGATGCCATGTGAATCGGGCCACGAAATGCCCGGTCTCGGTGCGGCGAGGTGCCTCCTACGCGCTTGGGACACCCTCCTGGTACCAGCCCGCCGTCAGCCCAGCGTCGACGACGAAATCCGCCGCCGTGCAGGACTGACTCTCATCCGAGGCGAGGAAGAGGGCCATATTCGCGACGTCCTTCAGCCTGCTCCCCGGGACCGGGGTTCCCGGTGCCTTCAGGATCTTCTGCATCATCCTGTGTGGCACGTCTGAAAGGTCCGGGTTTCCCGGGAAGAAGGGCGCGCTCATGTTCGGGTTCCCCGCCTCGGGGCAGACTGCGTTCACGCGAATCGCATATCGGCCGAGCTCGATCGCCGCCGACTTCGTCAGACCCCGAACGCCCCACTTGCTCGACGCGTAGGCGGCGACGCCGTTCATGCCCTTGATCCCGTCGGTCGAGGCGATGTTCACGATCGAGCCCCCGTCCCGCTCCTTCATGCTCGGAAGCACTGCCTGGATGCCGAGGAAGGGGCCGAGTTGATTGACTTCGACGATGCGCAGAAAATCCTCTCGGCTGATCTCGTCGAAGGGGGCGAGGAGAAGAATGGCGGCGTTGTTCACGAGAACGTCGATGCCACCGAAGGCCTCGGTCGTCTCGGCGACGATCGCCGACCAATCTTCTTCGCGGCGAACATCGAGGTGGGCGAAGCGCGCGCTCCCACCGATCTCCTCCGCGATCTGCTTGCCCCGGTCGTGTTGGATATCTCCGAGCACGACCTGTGCCCCCTCGTCGGCGAAGAGCCGAGCGATGACTTCGCCCGTTCCCTGGGCGGCGCCGGTAACGATTGCGGTCTTGCCGTCGAGTCGGCCCATCCTGTCTCCAATTGATTCGGTCGATTCGATGTGGATCGAACCGCTCGGGGCGAGTGAGTGCGTCGGACTTCCTAGAGCGAGATCACGTCGAGGTCGAAACCGTAGAGCCCGGCCACGTTGTCTCGCAGGATCATGTCCTTCTCCTCCTGTGGGATGCCCTCGAGAATCTCCGTCGTGATCTCGCGTGATCTCGGGAAGGTCGATTCGGTGTGCGGGTAATCGGAGCCCCACATCAGGCCTTCGACTCCCGCGACGTCGCGGACGCGAATTCCGACCCGGTCCTCCTGGAAGCTCATGAAGACGTTCTGTTTGAAATAGTCCGAAGGAAGGATGCCGTCGGGGAAGCGCAGCCAATCGCCCCGCACCGGGCGATCCGTGTAGAGGTAGTCGGCCTGGAAGAGGAAGAAGGGTGCCCAACAGACCTCGTGTTCGATCGAGCCCACCCGCAGCTTCGGATGGCGCATGAAGACGCCGGAGAAGATCATCTCGCCGAGCGACTTGCGTACGAAATGATCCTGAAGGTAGAAGGCCGCCTCGGTGACCCCCTTTTGGACACTCGTCTGGGTCGTGCTGGCGGAGAGCTGGGTTCGGCCCGTGGCGACGTGCATGCTGATCGGAAGATCGAGATCGACGGCGGCAGACCAGACGTCCTCGTACATGGGATGGTCATAGGCTCGATCGATCGGAGGAAGGACGGTGATCATGATGCCGCCGAGGCCGATGTCGCGGACACGCTTCATCTCGGTCACGGCTTCGGAGGGATCGTCGACGTTGATCAGTCCGATGCCCTTCAAGCGGGAATGGTCGTGGGCGCAGAACTCGGCGATGAAGTCGTTGTAGGTGCGCATCGTGGCCGAACAGAGATCGGTGTCGGGGATGCTGTACGCGAGCAGAGCCTCGCTCGGGTAGATGACCGAGCCGATGACGCCATCCTCGCGATTCTCTTCGATGTAGCGCGTGGGGTCGTAGGAGGCGGGCCGAACGTCTTCGAAACGGGCCACGGTCTTGAGCTGCGTTGCATCCTTCTCGAATCGGTCTCCGGTCTGGACGCCGAGGAAGCTCATCGATTTCTTGCCATCGATGTACCAGAAATCGCCGGATTCCTCCTGGACGACCTGGGGGGCGCGGTCGCGATACGTCTTGTCGATCCGGTCGGTCCACAGCGTCGGCGGTTCGATGATATGGGAATCACTCGAGATCATGTCGTCCATCGGAGTCCTCGTTTCGGGTGCACGCCGCCCGCGGCGTCCGTTCGAGATCGGGTCGCTTGCGGCGACCTCCATTCTAACGCCTCCCGAGCGCGCCGGGTGGCCTGCGTTATCGTCGATCGAGATCCGAAGCCGCTCGAGCGGGCACCCCGGTGTGGACTCGTCGGCCCGCGATCCGCAAGACAGGAGACGACTCATGGCCTCTGAACCACTTCTCGACTTCGACTGGGATCCGATGGATACGGCGGATGGGATTCCCCATGAGGTCTACAAGCGGCTCCGGCTCGAGCAGCCGATTTCGAAGACTTCGACCGGCGCCTGGTTCATCGCCAAGCAGGCCGACCTGATCGCGGCCGCGAAGGAGGTGGAGGTCTTCCGGGCAAGCATGCGCGAACCCGGGGTCGTCGTTCCACCCGAAGAGATGATGATCAGTGAGATCCCGGAGCCGCGACACGGTCAGGTCCGCAAGATCGTGAACTCCGCGGTCGCAGCCCATCGCCTTGGCCGTGTCGAAGACTTTACCCGTGCGCTTACGAATGAACTCTTCGACGCGGCGATCAAAAAAGGTCGTGCCGAACTCGTGCAAGACGTCGTGATGCCGATTCCGACCTCCGTGATCGCCGTGTTGCTCGGTGCGCCGCGAGAGGATTACCGCCTCTGGGGGGAGTGGTCCGATGAAGTCGTGCAGGGCGACTATCCACGATTCAACCGCAACGCTCGGGGCGAAGGACTCGCCGGGGCGCATCCGGAGTTTGCGGGCTACGTCGATGCGATGATCGCCGCGCGCAGGGCGAATCAGAACCCACCCGACGATTTCACCACGCGCCTGATGAAGACCGAGGTCGACGGGATTCGACTCACGGACCTCGAGATCCGAACGCTGCTCGTCTTCTTGCTGATTTCGGGAAACGAGACGACGCGCCACCTGATTTCGAACCTGCTCTATCGCCTCGCGAGCCAGGAAGGGCTGCTCGAGACCCTGCGCGAGCAGCCCGAGCTGATCCCGGCCGCCGTCGAGGAATCGCTGCGCATCGACTCGGTCGTCATCAATCTCGTGCGAACCGTCTGTCGGGACACCGTCTTCCGCGGCCACGCGATGTGTGAGGGGGATCGGATCTTCTTTGGGGTCGCGTCAGCGAATCGCGACGAAGATCTCTACGAAGCTCCGGACGAATTTCGCCTCGATCGCCCCAGGCCGAAAGGCCATTTTGGCTTTGGGGCGGGTCCTCACGTCTGTCCCGGTGCGTCGCTTGCGCGTCTCGAAGGACGCATCGCTCTCGAGGTCGCGGTCGAGCGTCTCACGAAGATGAGCCTCGAACCCGGCTTCTGCTACGAAAAGGTCCCGGTCTTCTGGGCCAACGGCCCGGCTCGACTCCCCGTGACGCTCACGCCGAGGGGATAGGAGCAAGATGGGCGCTGGCGGCCCAGGCGATCGCCCACTGCGCCTCTTCAGGGAACGTCGATCTTGCGTCCCTTGGCACGCCATTCGCTCATGTCGCCCTCGAGATGGAGGACGTTCGTGAAACCCGCGTCCGTGAGATCACCGGCCGCCATGCCGGCGCGACCTCCTCGCTCGCAGTAGACGACGATCGGACGATCGCTCGTACCCGTTAGTTCGGAGACGCGCGAGGACAATTCGTCGTGGGGAATGTTCAGCGCGTTCTCGATATGGCCGCTCGCGAATTCGCTTCGACTTCGAACGTCGAGGACGAGAACATTGGCGGGCGGACTCTCGACGAAGGTATCGGCTGTGATGCTCCCGCTCGATGTCGACTCGGCCTGGCAGGAGACGGCGAAGGCGAGGAGGATCGCGGGTCGGAACGAGCGCGCGAGTGTGAAGAGATGCATGCGGTGCCCCGGAGTGCAAGGGGGTGCGATGTGGCTGCTACGGTCAGGCGCGGCAGTATACGCCCTTTTTCGTCGAGGAGTTGTCGTGACATCTGGAGATTCGGTCAGCCGTCGCAATGTCGCGATCTCGGATCCCGTCTTTCGGATCCTTTTCAGCGGCATCTTCGTCGTGGCCGGATTCGGACATTTCGGCCAGCGTGATGTGATGCTCGCTCGGCTCGAAGCGGCTCCCCTCGGCCACCTGGCAAACGGGTTCGGGCCGCCGGAGACGCTGATGTTGCTGAGCGGCCTCGCCCTGGTCGCCGGTGGCCTCGCGCTGGCGGCTGGTTTTCAGACCCGACTCGCTGCGGCTGGGCTCCTGCTCACGTTGATTCCGATCACGGTCATCACCCACGTCGGTGATCCGACGCACGTGGGACCTCTCTTCAAGAATATCGCCCTGCTTGGAGGGCTGATTCATTTTGCCGTCCGAGGGCCCGGCGCCTTCGGCTGGGATTCCCGATCAGGCGCGCTCTGAACTTCCAGCCCCTGGCCTACGTGGTCAGCCAGGCGTGCTTCTGCGGCTTGGCCCTCGCGTGCGGGTCGATGTGGACGTTGATGATGCTGGGCATCGAGTCGTCGAGCGCCTGCTTGAGCGACGCCGAGAGCTCGTCCGGTGTTCGCACCGAATAGCCCTTGCCACCGAACCCCTCGATCATCTTCTCGTAGCCGGCCTGGATCGTGTAGGCCGAGGCCGGTGTCGTGAAGCGCTCCTCCGGGAGTTCGTCGAAGCCCCCGCCGATGCCGTTGTTGTTGATGATGACGAAGACGATCGGGAGCCGATAGCGGCAGGCGGTCTCGACTTCCATCCCGCTGAACCCGAAGGCCGAATCGCCCTCGATACAGATCACTTTCCGGTCCGGGTGGACGACCTGGAACGCGATCGCCTGTGCGAGCCCAATCCCCATCGTTCCGAAACTGGCGGCGTCGAGCCGCTCCCGGGGTTCGGAATGCATCAGGACACTTCGACTGATATCCATCGTCTGCGCGCCCTCGGCCTGAATCAGCGTGCCGGGGGGGGCCTGGTCGCGGATTTCGCGCAGGACCCGGTAATAACCCATGGGCACCGAGTCATCGATCATCATGTTCTGCACGAAGGTCTTGTTCTCGCTGACCTTGTCCCCGAGCGTGGTCCGCCAGGCCGCGTCCGACGCAAAGGCGAAGGGCTCCGCTTCAAGGGCGCTGTTGAGCTGCCCGACGATGGCCTTGAGATCACCGACGAGACCGACTTCGGCGGGGACGTTGCGGCCGATCTCTTCAGCCTGGATGTCGATCTGGATCGTCTTGACGTCGGCATCGAAGCGCGGCGGCAATCCGAAATGCATGATCCAGTTGAGCCGCGCGCCGAGCAAGACGACGACGTCGGCGTCCTGGAGTGCCAGACCGCGGGCCGGTGCGACGGAAAGCGCGTGCTCGTCGTCGACGACGCCCTTGCCCATCGGCGAGCTCAGAAACGGAATCTGGGTCGCCTCGATGAAGTCGCGAATCTCCTGCTCGGCGTGGCAGTAGGCGGCGCCCTTGCCGATGATCACGAGTGGACGTTCAGCGGCTCGCAAGACGTCGATCGCGCGCTGGACTTCGGAGACATCCGCGAGGGTGCGCTGCGGCTCCGGGCAGCGCTCGGGAATCGAGATCTCGCTCTCTTCCATCTGTGCCCCGAGAAAATCATCGGGGAAGTCGAGATAGACTGCGCCCGGTCGGCCTGTGATCGAAGTGCGCACGGCCTGTTCGCAATAGAAGGGAATGCGGCTGGCCTGATCGGGCCGTGCGGCATATTTCGAGTAGATGCGCGCGAGTTCCACTTGCGGCGCTTCCTGGAACGCCCCCTGACCCTCCTGGTAGGAGTTGCTCGAGCCGCCGAGCAGGATCATCGGCCAGCAATTCTCCTGGGCGTTTGCGAGGCCGGCGATGCCATGGATCATGCCGGGGCCCGAGACGGTCAGGCAGGCACCGGGCCGACCCGTGAGGTAGCCGACGGCGCCAGCGGCGTAGCTCGCGGCCTGCTCGTTGCGCATGCCGATGAATTGAATGCCCGCGGCCTGGGCGGCGGCGGCGACTGCGAAGACCGGAAATCCGACGATGCCGAACATATGATCGACGCCCTGCTTCTTCAGACTGCGGGCGATGAGGGTATTGCCATCGATGGTGGCCATGGTGGGGGAACTCCTGTTCGGGGTCGGGTTGGACCCGATGATTGCGAGGGATTAGCCGGAAGGGAGTCCGCCGGGATAACGTGGTTCGGCATGGACTCGCACGGTCCTTGTGAGGCTAGACTGGGCGCTGGGCTCGGACAAGGCACGATTGGGCACCCGCGACGGGTATCCGTCTGGTGTTCGAAAAGGGAGATCTCCATGCCGGCACTCGATGGGATGCGGATTCTGGACATGACCCAATACGAGGCGGGGCCCTCGTGTACCCAGGCGCTGGCCTGGATGGGTGCGGACGTCGTGAAGGTCGAGGCGCCGGGGATCGGCGATCCGGGTCGCTGGACCGCGGGGCACGGCGATTATTTCTGGAACTGGAATCTGAACAAGCGCAGCATCGCGATCAATCTCCGCAGCCCCGAGGGTCGTCAGGTGCTCCTCGATCTGGTGCCGAAATTCGATGTCTTCGTCGAGAACTATGGGCCCGGAGTCATCGAGCGGCTCGATATCGGATACGACGTACTCAAGCAGGTCCACCCTTCGATCATCTACGCGCAGGTGAAGGGCTATGGCCTGGACGGGCCCTACTCGAAATATCTCGCGTATGACATGAGCGCCCAGGCCGCGGCGGGCACCTTCTCGGTGACCGGCGAGGCCGATGGACCGCCGACGCTGCCCGGTGTCACCATCGGCGACTCGGGGACGGGGATGCAGCTCGGAATGGCGATCCTCGCTGCTTACGTCCAGCGGCTTCGCACGGGCGAGGGGCAACATATCGAGCTCTCGATGCAGGAGGCGATCACCTACTACATGCGGACTCGACTGGCCCATGGAGGGAATTGGGGCAAGGATCCGGTCCCGCGCAGCGGCAGCCAGGTCGGCGCGGCTCCCTCGGGCCTCTACCCGTGCAAGCCCTTCGGTCCGAACGACTACGCGTTCGTGTTGACGGTGACCGCACCGCATATGGACAAGTTCTACATGCTCATCGATCGACCGGATCTCGTCACCGACGAACGCTTCGCCGACGATGAGGCGCGTTTCAAGAACAGTGATGCGCTCCACGACGAGATCGAGAAATGGACTCGCGGGCGGACGAAACACGAGGTCATGAAGGCGCTCGGTGAAGCGGGTATTCCCTGCGCCGCCACGATGGATACGGTCGATCTCTACAAGGATCCACACCTCAACCAGCGCGGCTTCATCAAGACCCTGCCGCATCCCGATCTCGGGGAAGTCAAACTATTGGGCTTTGCGCCCCGAATGTCGGCGAACGACGTCGAGTGGACGCCGCCGCCCGGTCTCGGGGAGCATACGGACTCGGTGTTGGCGGCCGAGTTGGGACTCGACGGGGATCGCCTGGAGAGGCTGCGCGAGGCGAAGGCGATCGCCTGATCGCCTGGGTGCGAGGACTAGTACACCTCGCGCACGTCGATCAGATGCTCGGGTCCTCCCCAGATTCCAAAGGTCACTCTCGCTCGCGGATCATCGTCGAGGAGACCGTCGAGGTTTCCATCCTCGGGCCAGTCGTATCGCAGCCATGGGAGATTCGCGCCGGAGGCGCCGAGGTCGACGACGATGTCGACCGTGCCGACGCTATTGGGTGCGCTCAGAATCAGTCCACTGTCGCCCGCCAGAAGCGGAATATTCGCGAGTGTCGGGGTCGACGCGAGGACCGACTGGACTCGGTGTCAAGTCCAAGGCCGACAGCACGAGGCCGCTGCAGCTGTCGTCCCCGTCGTCGACGAAGATCTGGCCTTCGAATCGCTGGGTGCGCAGGCGCATCGGAAGGGTAACGAGCTCCGAGCCCGCGGCGTTGCCGAAACGCAATCGCCCGTAGTGGAACCGATTGGAGACGTCGAATGCGATGCCCGTACCCGCCGAGGTTCCGCCGAAGGTTGCCGGGATGAAATTTGTTGTGGCGATAATATCGTCTGGACTATTGACGAGCTTCGTACTCGATTCGAATTCGATCGACCCACTACTGTTCGAATTCTGAACGCCGTCCTCGAGACCTGAATGCGAGCCGTGCCACGTCGACCATCGGGGCTCCCGTAGAGAGTTCCTTCGCCGCACCTGATCGGCGGATATGCCGCCCCTCTTGCGTCGTTTCTGCATCCCTCGCCCGTGTGTCCGAGCGGCCTTCGGACCCGGGTTTCACAGGACTGTCGGGCTCCACTCTTGTCCCCCAGCCCGTGCCCGGTGGACAGCGTGCGCAGCCGGGCTGAGGCCCTACTGCGGACGCTCCACCCGCGAACCAGTAACGTCCCCGTGGAGGCTCGGCGGATCGGAGATCGAGCGATCCGCGAGATTCGGAACGAGGAGAAATCTGCGTGAGCAACGAAGAGCCAGGTTCGGTCGGTCCGCCCTATTTCGACGTGACAGCCGTGCCCAATCCGTCCGTGTGGAAACAGAAGCGTCGACTCGCTGATGCGATGAGAAGGGTGATTGCGCATATGGTGCTGAGCGACGCACCGGAGGAAGAACTTTCCGCGGCCGCGGATGCGCTCGAGCGCTACGCAGATCGACTGGCATCGCATCCGAAGCTGACCCGCATCATGGGTCATCCGGAGGCTGCGAACGCGGGCAACGTCGCCGCTTTCTTCGACCAGAGTCCCTTGATCGGTCTCGCCAATCCCCTCGCGCCGCCGATCACGATTGCGCGATCGGGACCCCTGGCTGCCTCCGCGACTGCGACTTTCGGCGCTGCGTACGAGGGTCCGCCGGGGCATGTGCACGGTGGGTTCGTGGCGGCGGCATTCGACGAGGTGCTCGGCTACGTCCAGTCCCTCGGCGGAAATCCGGGCATGACCGGCCGCCTGATCACCCACTACCGGCGCCCGACGCCGCTCCACGTCGAACTCCGCTTCGAAGCCGAACTCGTGCGTGAGGAGGGCCGGAAGATCTTCACGGAGGCCCGCGTCTATGCAGGCGACGAGCTCACCGCCGAGGCCGAGGGACTCTTCATCTCGATTCCCCGCGATCGGCTCGAGGGGCTCGCGAGTCGTCGGGCCAAACCCGAGCAGGTCTGAGTACGATCCGGATGAATTCGACGTGGTTCCGACCGCGGATCGGTCTAGACTGGGAAGAATCTCGTTTGCGGGGGTGACCTATCCGCGTGCCCCAACGAAACAGGAACAGGAGACCTCCCATGGCATCCCCCGATTCGAAGGACCGCTTCGACCTCATCATCCGCCGAGCGAAGGTCGTCGATGGAACCGGTCTTCCGGCCTATGTCGCCGACGTTGGCATCGAAGGAGAACGCATCACGAAGATCGGCCGAATCGACGGGGACGCCGAGCGCGTGATCGACGCCGAGGGACTCCTGCTGGCACCGGGCTTCATCGATATCCATACCCACTACGACGTCCAGTTCGACTGGGATCCGATCGCGACGCCCTCCTGTTGGCATGGCATTACCACCGTTCTCGCGGGTAATTGCGGTTTCACCCTCGCGCCGTCGAAGCCGGAGGACGTCGACTGGTTGGCCGGGATGCTCTCCCGCGTCGAAGGCATGTCTCGGGAAGCGCTCGCCGCGGGCCTGAATTTCACCGGTGGCAGTCACGGTGACTATTGGGGTCGCTTCGAGGGCAAGGTCGGCGTGAACGTTGCGGCGTACGTGGGCCATTCCTCGGTTCGCCGATTCGTGATGGGCGACGATGCCTCCGAGCGCGAGGCTACTCCGGATGAGATCGAGGCGATGAAGGAATGTGTTCGGCAGGCGATGCGCGAGGGGGCGATCGGCTTCTCGACCTCGCAGCTCGATCTGCACGTGGGCGAGGACGGCCGCGAGGTACCGAGCAACCACGCGACCGCAGACGAGATCGTCGAACTCTGTAGCGTGCTCGCCGAATTCGATCGCGGTGCCTGCGAGATCATCCCGAGAAGCTTTGGCCGCGGCTACGACGATGCCGATCGCGAGCTGATCTTGCGCATGCACGAGGCTTCCGGACGGCCCATCGAGCTGAATCTGCTCTTCCCCTCCGCCGAGAATCCCGAGAGCTGGTCCCTTTCTCTCGACTTCTGCCGCGAAGCGAACGCGAACGGCGCACGTCTCCATCCGCAATTCGCAACGAATCGAGGCGGGCTGCATATCAAGCTCTCGGACACCTTCGTATTCGACGACATGCCGAAGTGGCGAGAGGTCCTGTGCCTCGACGAGCCCGAGCGCAGCGAGCAGTTACGTGATTCCGCGATCCGCGCCCTGCTCCAGGAAGAGTTTGCTTCGGATGTCGGCAAGTCCATCGGCGCGACCTGGGAGAACCTCGCGGTCGAGCAGGTCGCGGACAAGGCGAACGAACAGAAGGTCGGCAAGACCATCGCCGAACTCGCGGCGGCCGAAGGGGTCGCACCGATCGACTGCTTTCTCGACCTGACGCTCGGTGAGGGACTCGAGACCTGGTTCAACATGGTCACGAATCCCGACGCGGCAGCCTATATGAACCAGATCTGCGCGACCGTGATGAAGGAACCCTTCGCCATGGCCGGATCGAGTGATGGCGGGGCCCATCTCGCGACTTTCGTGGGCGCAGACTACACGACGAATCTCCTGACGGATTTCGTCCCGTCGGTGCTGACGCTCGAGGAGGCGATCTTCAAGCTCTCCTACATGCCGGCCATCGTGCACGGACTTTCCGATCGAGGCGCGATCCGCGAAGGCTACTTCGCGGACCTCGTCCTGATCGACATGGAGCGTCTCGCGAAGGGCGACACCTGGTTGGCGAAGGACTTCCCAGCGGACAGCGAGCGCTTCGTCGTCGACTCGAAGGGTTATGTCGCCACGATCGTGAACGGCACCGTCGTGCTCGAAGAGAATAAACACACCGGCGCGCTGCCCGGACACGTGCTGTGAGGCTTGACTGATCGCCGGGACTCGGGTGTGACGAGCCGTCAGAGTCTATGTGGCTGCGCTCACGGCGTTTGGGTGCGGGGCTCCCACCCAGGATGGCTGATGTTAAGTACGCCAAACTTCGGTCGGACGCGAATCCGGTCGACACCTATCGGTCCGGGTTGTCACCCCTCTGTAGAGGACACCGCGTGTGTTCCGAGAGGCGGGAATCGATGCGTCCGACCCCCATCCGACATCTGGTCATTGTTCGCCGCGCCAGAGAATTTCGTGCCACCCGGGGAATCGCGCTATTCGCGATGGCCCTCTGCACCCGGATCGCCGCCTCGGCTGCGAATTCGATCACGATCCTGAGTACTGATCGGATCGTATCGGAAAACGGGAGCAGTAGCGGCGGAGGAGAGGGCGGCGGCTACCCGACATCGAGCAGTGAATCCTCCGATCAGATCGGTCTCTTCGATGAAGCGGTCAGTGGTGTCGGGAGTTACGCCTCACAGACGAGCACGGTTTCTTCCCAATCGATCGGGGGGACAGGCGACGCCGACGTCGGCTTTACCGGAGACAACACCGCGACGAGCCGTCTTCTAGGGGTCTTTCAAGTGGGGCAGACCAGTCTCTATCCGATCGCAGGGGAGGTGTCGGGCGATATCGATCAACATCGCATCACCCTTCTCGCCGGTGGAGGCGCGACCCTGCTGAATGTCAGCTTCGGCCCTTTTGCGCAGAATCTGATGTTGCTCGCGGGGGAGACCTACACCCTCGAAGCAGTCATCTCCGGATACGGGTATGGGACGCCTTACGCCGGAAGCTGGGAGTTCACCCTCGTTCCGGAGCCGGGGACCGCCGTCCTGCTCTCGCTCGGGCTGCTCGGACTCGCGGCTCGCCGTCCCTCCATTTCTTCCGCCGCGTCGCTCTGCAATCATCGCGTGTATGACCCTCGATGGCCGCTGCGCACTCGTGACCGGAGGACACCACGGGATCGGTCGTGCGATTGCACTCGGACTCGCGGCGGACGGCGCGGATGTTGCGATCACCTTCCGGAGCCAGCCGGATGCGGCGGAGGATTGCGTCGAAAAAATCCGCGCGTTGGGTCGACGCTCGCTCGCGATTCCCGCGGCCCTCGATGAACTCTCGGAACTCGAGGCAGCGGCCGACGCGGTCCTCGCCGAGTTCGAGGCCGTCGATATTCTCGTGCACAACGCGGGACTGGACTTTCCCGGGGCTAGCGTCGCGGAGACGGAGGAGGCGGAACTCGAACGGCTGATGCGGATCAACGCCTATGTTCCCCATCAGCTGAGCCGGCGGCTGATCCCGGCGATGCGTGGGCGGGCGCGGGGCGACATCGTGATTCTCTCGAGCGTGGTGACGCAGATCAGGGGCGCGGGCTACGCGCCCTACGCGATGAGCAAGGCCGCGGTCGAAGCATTCGCCTCGGTGCTGGCGAAGGAGGAGCGGGAACACGGAATACGCGTCAATGTCGTCGCTCCAGGACTCGTCGAGACCGAGATGGGGCAACGCTATGTCGACGCGATCTCCGAGACCGGTAGCCTGCGCGATTTCGATGCCGTCGTGCCCTATGGGCGCGTTTGCCAACCCGAGCAGGTTGCGGACGTGGTTCGCTTCCTGGTGTCCGACGGCGCGTCTTATATAAACGGACAGCGGATCTATGTCGACGGGGGCGGCGTGTAGGGGGCGCATCGAATTTTCGGTCGGGCCCCGAAACGAAACAGCCGCTTCCTACGCAGAGGAAGCGGCTGTTCGATCGGCCTGAATTCCGGTTGGAAGATCGACCTTCGACCCCGGATTCCTTCATCTTTCGCACTGCGAATCGCACGCCAGACCTTCGCGGTCGAAAGTCGCCCTTGCGCCGCCGGTTGACGGCCAGGCCCGCGAGGCCGAGTCCGTTGCGCAGAAGAAGTGCCCAGCCACGGATCCAGATTCACCGTCGGCGAGTTGGGTCGAAGCCCAAGGTTGCCTCGCCGAACCCGACCCGAGCGAAACCGCTATGTCCAGGCTCGAACGAGAGCGAACCGTCGCCCTAGAACGTGAACTCCCCAGCCAAGAACCACCTCTGCATTTGGAACGCGCCACCGTCCGATTCGCTTGCATAAGGAGCCCGTCACCCACTCGAGATCGAGGATGAGTGCGTCAGGCGCCTACCTTCCCAGGGTTTGATCATCATATGCCCGGGACATCGGAAAGTGGGGACAAATCGCTGATCTGCGATTATCGCCGCCCTCCCCACGGGAATCGCGGGGATGCGAGAGACGATGACGGAGGCGACTCTTCGCGCATGTCCACGAAGAGTTCGCTCGACGGCGTCACACCGACGGACGACGATGCTCGCCGCGCCCGGAATCAAGCCGTGATGGAGGCCTTCATGGCCGCGATCGGCACGGCCGACTTCGATGCGCTCGAATCGCTCTGCACCGCGGATCTCGAAGTGGAGCTCCCCTACAGCGAGCCGCCGAAACGGCTCGTTGGGTTTCCGGCCTATCGCTCGGCGATTGGACCCTCTCTCGAGATCTTCCGGTTCGAACTCGCCCTCACACGAGTCCACCCGGGTCTCGATCCGGATCTCCTGGTCGCGGAGTACACGAGCGACGGGACGGCGATCCCGACCGGCAAGCCCTATCGAAATGTCTATATCGGCCTGTTTCGATTCCGCGACGGCAGGATCTGCGGCCTTCGGGAGTTCTTCAATCCGGTGCCCGCGACGAAAGCTCTCTCACGCGATTGAGGCCAGTCCACGGGGTACGAATTTGGGCGCAAGAGGCGCTTGCCGACCCTCGGCGAAACACGGAGAATCAATTCCCTCCTCTCACCCCTCGAGGCTGCGCATGAATTTCGGTTTTACCGAAGAACAGGATTTCCTCCGCGACGCCGTCCGCAAATTCGTTGATGGACGCTGTCCGATTCCCGAAGTTCGAAACCTGATGGAGACCGCGGACGCACACTCCACTCTGCTCTGGTCGGAAATCGCGTCCCTTGGCTGGCTCGGACTCCTGGTCCCGGAAGAGCACGGGGGTGCAGGTCTCAGTTGGATCGACTTCGTCGTCCTGCTCGAGGAGACCGGCCGGACGCTCTTGCCGAGTCCGCTCGTGTCCAACTCCCTCGCAGTCACCGCGATCATGGAGGGCGGATCGACGGTTCAGCAAGCGCGCTGGCTGCCGGAACTGGCCGCTGGATCGAAGGTCGGAACCCTGGCCTTCCTGGAAGCGAGCGACGTGCCGGGGTCCGACGGAATCGCCCTCGCGGCGAGCGTCGACGGGGACGTGCATCTCCTGGACGGGGAAAAATGCTTCGTCGCGGACGCGGGCTGCGCGGATCTCTTCGTCGTGGCCTATCGGGCAGGGGGAGAACTCGCGCTCGCCCTGGTGCCCGCGTCGTCAGACGGCGTTTCGGTCGAGATGGCGACTCCGCTCGATGAAACGAAGCGCATGGGAACCCTGAAGCTCGACGGCGTTCGGGTCTCTTCCGACAATCGGCTCGCAGCGAAGCCCGCATCGGACACCGTCGCGTTTCTGCTGGATTGTGGCGCTGTTGCGGTGACGGCCGAGGCGTTGGGTGCCGCGGAACAGGCCACCGCGATCACGGTCCAGTACGCAAAGGATCGAATCCAGTTCGGCTCACCCATTGGGCGTTACCAGGGCGTCAAACATCGCCTGAGCGATCAATGGGTCGACACCGAGTCGATCAAATCCCTTCTCTACTACGGGGCCTGGGCGATCGAGAACAGTCGCGACGAGCTTCCGCGTTATGCGTCGCTTGCGAAGGCGTACGTCGCCGATGCCTTCACCCGGATCGGTGTCGAATGCGTGCAGCTTCATGGTGCCGTCGGGTACACCCTCGAATACGACATCCAGCTCTACATCAAACGCTCGAAGTGGGTCCGCTCCATGTTTGGCGACGCGGACTATCACCGAGATCGACTCGCGGAGCGAATCGGCGTCCGCCCGGAAAACTGAGGAAGCCAAGATGGATTTTCAACTGACCCCCGAAGAACAAGCTTTCCGAAACGAAGTGCGGGGTTTTCTCGACGAGAACCTTCCGGATCCCGTCCCCGAGAACGATCCCGAATTCGTGAAGATCTGGAACGAGAAGGTTCGCGAGAAGCGCTGGATCGGTTTCAACTGGCCGGTGGAATGGGGCGGCGGTGGCGGCGACTTGATACGCCAGTTCGTTCTGAAAGAGGAGATGTCTGCGCGCCGTGCGCCCGCACTCGGAAACGATTTCATGGGACTGACCTGGGTCGGCCCCGCGATCATCACCCATGGCTCGGACGAGCAGAAAGCCAAACATCTCGAGAAGATCCTGGACGGGAAATCCTATTGGTGCACGGGCTACTCCGAGCCCGACGTGGGCAGCGATCTCGCGGCTCTGCAATGCCGTGCGGTGCTCGACGGAGACGAGTACGTCATCAACGGTCAGAAGATCTGGACGACCGCGGCTCACATCGCCTCCGACATCTTCATGCTCGTTAGAACGGACCCCGATGTGGCCAAGTGGAAGGGGATCAGCTGCATCCTGCTTCCGATGGACACGCCGGGAATCGAGATCCAACCGATTCCGAATCTCTCGGGCAAGGTGAGTTTCAACCAGGTCTTCTTCAACGATGTTCGTACACCGGCGACGAATCGGCTGGGTGCGGAGGGTGAGGGTTGGAGAGTCGTGATGGGTGCACTCGCGAACGAGCGCTCGGGGATTTCGGAGTCGACCGAGATGCTTCAGCATCTCGACGATATCCGCGAACTCGCGCGGAACTCGAAGCGAAACGGCCGTCCGGCCCTCGAGGATGACAGCGTCTGCCGGCGGCTCTCGGAAATGGAGATTCGCGTCGAGTCGATGCGGCTCACAGGTCTTCGACATCTGACCGACCAGCTTCAGGGCAAGCGCTCGGGCAGTGAAACGGCGATCAACAAGCTCCAGCGAGGCATCCTCGAGTTCGAGATGAGCGAACTCACGCTCGAGCTCCTCGGCAGTGCCTCGCAAGAGCTCAGCAAGTTGACCAACGACGCCCTGGGTTGGCACGGCACCGTCATCGGCGGTGGGAGTCCCAACATCCAACGCAACATCATCGCGGAGCGCATTCTCGGTCTTCCCAAGGACTGAGATCGAACTCGAATAGAAACCCGAAAGCTTCGCTTCGGGGCTCCGGCGATCACGCCGAGCCGACTACGATAGAAGGAACGAGAAAAATGGAATCCAAGTTCTGGGAAGACGTCGAATCCGGAGAGAAACTCCCCACTCTGGAGTTTCCGATCACCGTCAAGACTCTCATCCTTGCGGTCTGCGGAACACGCGACCTCATGCCCTACCACCATGACCCCGCCTACTCGAAGTCCGTCGGCAACCGCGACATGTTCGTGAATACCATGTTCGAGCAGGCGCTCTTCGGCCGGTTCGCGACGGATTTCGTCGGTCCCGAAAGCGACTTTCGGGAGACCGGTCTGCAGATGTTGAATCAGCTGTGTCCGGGCGATATCGCAAAGATCGAAGGCACGATCGTCGAGAAGCTCGAAGAGGGCGATGAGAAGCGTATCAAGCTCGAGCTTTCCGCCTCGAATCACATCGGCGTCGCCGCGACGGGAACCGCGACGATGGCGATGCCCTCGCGCGTCGACGGTCCCGTGCAACCGAAGACGGAGTTGGCGCGGCCGACGCTGGATGTCCATCCGCAGATCCCGGACTTCGCGAAGGCCTGGCTCGGAAAGGAATCGCCCAAGTCACCGGGTGGCTATCCCGTGAGCGAGGTCCAGCTCATGTACTGGTGCGACATGGTGGAGGACAACAACCCCCTCTACGGTGATACGGACTATGCGCGGAAGAGCCGACACGGGGGGATGATCGCGCCGCCCATGGGGCTCATCACCTGGACGATGGCACGGGCTTCCCAGACCGGGGTCGACTCCGACGCGCCGGATGTGAACGATCCGAGTCGTCTGCCCTGGCCCCGGAAGGCAGCGACGACCGGAGGGGGTGGGATTCCGATGCCTCCCGGCATGAGGGAAAC
>JAPYTP010000111.1:17287-18756 GCA_029941885.1 Myxococcota bacterium | reverse complement strand
TCCTGCCTAGTGAGGTTCTTCTGCGTCTACTGACAAATGGAGGCGGCCCACTGCTCCGAGAGTATCGGGAGCAGTTCCTGGGGATGATCGCCGCCAAATGTTGCCCATCGGCTGCTGGCCCGGATTTCCCGATTGTCGAGGACCTCGCCACTTCGCACTTCAGTCAGGATGACCCGAAGCGTGATTCGGTCAGGCATCCCGGACCACTCAGTGGCCCGGTCGGACCAGTGTACGATCCCTGGAAACACCATGTACTGCGCTTTGGCAACCCTTGCGGCCCCAAGAGCGCCAGACGGACTCTTTGCAGGCGCTCCTACCACCGCGCGGATACCCCGGTTCGAAAGCGCCTGAACCATTGCGGACGAAGTCCAGCCACCAGAGTACTCATAGGTACGAGGACGATCGTCCCTACCGTTCGGTGGGGTTGCAACATACACGATCGAATTCTTGGGGATTAGATTCGCTCCAGATTGAGGAACAGGAACCGCATACTTGTGTACGCATCCCGAAAGAAGTGGGAAGATCAATGCCGCAACTACGATTGCTATACATTTCAAAATTGCGCCCCCTGTCTATTCGCCTATTTCAGTGACCTGTCTGAGCGGATACAAAATTCAAAGTCCCATTCTACACCTTCAAACATGCCTGATGTCGGTTGAAAAAAGGGAGCGGGGGACGAGGATGAGCCAAAGATTTCGAGAAGGCAGACCTCCCGATTACCATCCCGGCCAAGCTTTCGATCAAGCTCGACCCGCCACCGGCCTCCCCATTGGGACATGACATAACGCCCATACCCGGCGTTGTGTCAGAAGACAGCTTGAATGTCCAATCCTCAAAAGACCATTCACCAGGAACTCGATCGTAGCGAACTCTGAGATCCGCGATCCATCGAGAGCCCGACGAACTCGGGCGGGGGGAAGTGTCTTGCTGAGCCGTTCCGGCACAAGGACCCACCAGAAGTCCGGACCCCTTGCCCTGGCAGCGCTGCTGGCGTGTGTCTCGCTCGCGATGGGCTGCGTTTTCGTCAAGCCCTACGAGCTGGACATCCAGTTCGCACCCAGCGTGAACCCGAGTTCGGAGACGCCGATCGTGCTCGGTGAGGTGGTCGATGCACGTGTCTTCACCGACAGCGTCGAGACCGCAAAGGATGCCGCGCCACACCAACTCGCTACCGGAGGCGTGGAGGGCGTGAGGCCCTCGAGGCGGGCTTCCACCGAGCGGGGTATCGGGTGCTGCCCCCGGACGACGCTGAGGCTGCGGACGCCCCACGCGTCGACGCGGAGATCCAGCGCTTCTGGGCGTGGAACTATGGCAGCTGGACCTTCACCTTCGGGGCGGAGGTGACGCTGAAGGGCGATCCAGGTCCCTTTGCAGAGGGCCACGTCGTGGGTGGCACCATCGATCTCCGTAGAGCCGTCGCTGCACGCCCGCAGTCCTTCGTCAACGTCACGACCAAGGGCCTCGACGAC
>JAPYTP010000111.1:0-17187 GCA_029941885.1 Myxococcota bacterium | reverse complement strand
GTATGGGCGTTGTGCCGGAACCCAGCTTGAATGTCCTATTCTCGCTCCAGCCACACACGATTGCTAGAGTCCGAAGTATGCTCGAAAAGGCAGAGCTCGCAAAGCGTCATATCCCTGTTGCCCGATGGATACTCATTGGTTTGATGAGCGCATCGTGGGCGTCCGCCAATCCCCCTAGTCCAGAAGCCGGGCGAGAACCCGAGCCTCTCCCAGGCGCGGGCCATTTCCAACGCGGATCGGTACATGGGGCCCTACTCGTGGGCTATGGGATCGGGTTTCGCATGGGGAGCGAATCGAATCGCGAGCTGAGTCGCGAATTAGCCGGCGTTCGCCTGATGGAGTACATCCCTCGCTTCGGGGTTGGCCTAACGAACCCGATGGCCGTCGGAGCCTGGTATAGCGGGAACCTGGAAGCTCTCGTGGAAGGCGCGTTCTTTCACAACACCGCACAGAATGGCGGTGTTGGAGGTGGGATAGGGACAACCCTGCGCTACAACTTCTTATTCAACAACAAGGTCGTCCCCTACCTCGATGCCAATTTTGGTGTCATAGGAATGGACCTGAATCTCGAGCGCCAGTCCGACCTCTTCAACTTCAACGTCGGCTTTGGTGGAGGGACCCACTTCCTGGTATCCGACCGATGGGCGATCTCGACTGAATTTCGTTGGCAACACATTTCGAATGCCAATACTGAGCTCCCCAACGATGGCATCAATACGGCCTTGTTCCTGGTGGGTGGTTCCTTCTTTTTCGACTGACCGCGAGTCGCCACCGACATCCACAATCGGATGGGTTAGAATATGAATCTCATCGCGCCTTTCTGGAGTTCGCAATGATAGAGCGAAAGCCATCGGTGAAAGAAACGCGCTTCGGCAATTGGTTTCAAACCAGCTGGATCTGGAGCGAATACGTTCTGGGCCCGGCCCTCACTTGCCTGAGTCAATCCTTCCATGATTCTCTCGACGCGCCGCTGTCAGCGCCGAGAGTGCTGGACGCTGGCTGTGGAATCGGCACTGCTTTCCCACAGATCGAGCGAGATCTACAACCCTGCGAGATCATTGCCGTCGACATCGATCCGCAAATGGTTCGCGACGCCCAGGCAGAGGCGTCGAAGATCAGTTGCCCGGTGCAGATCCATTGCGGCAATGTCGAGAAACTGAGCTTTTCGAGCGAGAGCTTTGACATCGTCGTCTGCCATCAGACTCTTCATCACGTAAATGACCAAGCCGCGGCCCTCCACGAGCTGCATCGCGTCCTCAGGCCAGGAGGCCACATGCTGATCGCTGAATCATGCCGCCTCTTCATTCACTCCCTGCCGGTCTGGGCGCTCTTTCGCCACCCACGGGGCACACAGAAGTCCCCGGACGAGTATCTGGATCTGATCAAGAGCGTGGGTTTCGCCTTTTCGGAGAGTCGGGTAACCAGGAGTTCGCCTTTCTGGTCCCATCCAGATTTTGGCCTACGGGAGTATCTCGGCGCTAGCCTCTCTCCCGAGCGTGAACACACCCAGGTCGGCGTAGTGGCGCGTCGCCCCTGATTCTCGCTTCGAGGCCTCGTATCTCTCCCAGGCCCTCTCCCTCACCTCTCCCGCTTTCGCTTCGGAGTCCATTGATGGCCGTTCTTCAAATCATTCTCGCCATCATCTATCCCCTGGTGGTTTACCTGGGGCTCAGCGTGATGGAACCCAGACAGGTAGCACTCGCCATGGGCAGCCTGCTGGTACTGCGCTTGCTGGTAGTGTCTCCCCGCAGGCTGGTCGCCTACACACAGACGTTCTGGCTTCCGGTGATCGCGGTGGCGAGCATGGTGGCCCTAACCGCCGCCTCCAATCACCCCTTCGGCCTGCTCCTCACTCCAGTCGCGATCAACATGGGACTGCTCGGCGTCTTCGCCTCATCGTTCTTCCAGGAAGAAACCACCGTCGAGCGACTTGCCAAGATTCAAGTCCCCGATCTACCCGAACCCGAGCTGGCCTACTGCAGGCGGGTCACGATCGTCTGGTGTGTATTCTTCGTTCTGAACGGCAGCACCGCTCTGGCCCTGGCTCTTTTTGCCGACATTGCGGTGTGGACGTTCTATACCGGCATCGCCTCCTATGTCTTGATGGGAACGCTATTCACCGTGGAATACATCTATCGTCAATGGCGTTACCGCCGCTATGTGGGGGCGCCGCCGGATGTATTCTTGAAATGGCTCTTCCCTCCTTGGGAGGAAGAGCCTCCGCCCAGAGATCGCATCGAGGAGTCCCCGTGAATCCCTGCCTCTTGATTCCCGTCTACAACCACAGTGGACCGTTGGAAGGCGTGCTGGCGGACCTAGCGGGGTTCGATCTGCCTTGCCTGTTGGTCGACGACGGGAGCGACGAGGCGAGCAAGGCCAGCCTTGAGCAATACAGGGCTCGCTATCCATGGGTCCAAATAGAGACTCGCGCGAAGAATGGGGGAAAGGGAGCGTCCCTCAAGGACGGCTACCGGCTCGCCCACTCCCTTGGATTCAGCCACGTTCTCCAGCTCGACGCCGACGGACAGCACGACGTCGCCGATATTCCGAGGATACTCGAGCTCTCGAAAGCGCACCCGGAGGCAATGGTTCTCATCGAGCCCATTTTTGAGAATGCCCCCAAGGCCCGTCTCTATGGGCGACTGGTCTCCTGCTTCTGGGTCTGGGTCGAATCCTGCTCGCTGGCGATTCGTGATCCCCTGTGCGGCTATCGCTGCCTACCGCTGCCGCCGCTGATCGCGATTCTCGATCGTGTCCGCTGCGGGGATCGCATGGAGTTTGATCCGGAGATCGTCGTGCGCCTGGTATGGGAGGATGTGCCCGTCATCAGCTTCAAGAGCATGGTCCGCTACTACCCCGACGGCGTCTCTCACTTCGACTTGTTCTGGGACAACGTGCTTATCAGCTGGCGCCACACTCGATTGGTCGTCGGCATGTTCCTGCGACTTCCTCGCTTGATCGGTCGTAGGCTCGGGGTTCGGCTATGACCCCGGAACAAATCGGACAGCCCCTTTGGCACCGGAGTCAGGAACGCGGGTCGCTGCTCGGAATGCGGATCATGGCCTGGTTCTACCGCAGGGTCGGATGGAGGGTGGCTCAGCTCCTGCTCTACCCGGTGGTGGGCTATTTCTTCTTGACCGACCGAGCCGGGCGTCGCGCCTCCCTTGAGTACCTGCAGCGAGTTCGAGCGATGGGCTGCGACGCTGTGCCAGAGGCCCCCTCGCTTCGCCATGTCTTTCGTCACTACTTCGAATTCGGAATCACGATTCTTGACCGACTCGGTTTCTGGCTCGCAAAACCGGAAGACTTCGAACTGACGGTGAAGGGTGGCGAGCATCTCGACTGGGTAGCCGAGGAAGGACGTGGGGCGGTGATCCTGGGATCGCATCTGGGGAGCTTCGATGCCATGCGTCTGGTGGGCGCCCTGCGATCACCGATCAATATCAAAGTGCTCATGTACACCGAGCACGCGACCCAGATCAACGAGGTTTTCCGCCAGATGGGAGAGATCTCGGGATCCTCCACCAGCGTCGGCGTCATCCAGGCAGTAACGGGATCCTTCTCTCATGTCTTCGAGGTCAAACAGGCCATCGACCGGGGTGAAGCCGTTGCCATCCTGGCAGACCGGATCCATCCCAACGAGATAGGCCGCGAGATCGAAGTCGACTTCCTCGGCGAGCCGGCACGCCTTCCATCGGGCCCGCTTCTCCTAGCCGCGACCTTGGGCTGCCCGGTTATTACGATGGCGGGCATACGTGCCAGCAGTAGAGGATACGACATCCACGTTGAACGCTTTGCCGATCCGGTCCGAATTCCGCGGGGCGATCGCCCAAGACGGCTGCAACATTACGTCCAGGTCTACGCGGATTCCCTCGCAAAGTTGTGTCTCCTTGCGCCGCTGCAATGGTTCAACTTCTATGACTTCTGGGCGAAGGTGCCGCAAGCGATCGATGAACAGCGAGCAAAATGAGGCGAGCCCCGAAGAAATAGCGAAGCAGATCGCCTCCGGTCGAGCCTATAACCGATGAATCTGGATCGCTATGCGTCGCTAGCCCGCTCGCGTCCAAACCCAGGTGCGCTTGGGATGAACGAGCCTGAATCTGGGTTCCTTGGGATCGTTCCTGAGAAACCAGCTCAGGAAGAGAAGAGCATCGGTTCCCGGCTGGGAGCTCGCTTTCGCACCGGCTTCAAGGCTGAGTTCCAGGTCACCGCTGCCGTTGGCCGGGGCCAGAACCAGAGCCAAGGCATAAGACCCCTCGTGGGCATCGGATCGACCGCCAACGATGTCGGGGATCGCTGCGTCACCGGCGACCAGCAGTACCGGTCTCGGTTCGTCGTGGGCTGCGTGCAGAACCGAGACTGCCTCCAGAAATCCATGAGCAAAGGTCTCTTGCCTAGCCGCGATCGAAGTACTCGCTTCACGATTGTTGGCGTAAATGGAAAATAGACCCGCCTGAGTATTGTGAACCGAATGGCTAAAGCGAGCAGGTGAAAGCGGGTCGTCCACCGCTAGCTCTTCGAGCATCGAAATCATCGTCGACAACGATCCATAGCGCGACGCAAAGACCGACCTCATCTGGGCAAGGCCTGTGGCCTCGGCACTCTCGTTGGTGACGTAGAGCATCATGCGGCTCAGCTGATCGCATCGTCGTCGAAGCATTGCCGGAACGAAATTCACCTTCGGCGAGCCATCTCGCTCGAGTGGCTTCGGATCGCAAGCCCACTGACGCCAAGCCTCCTCGCCCTCGATCCCGGGGGACCACGCAGACCAGGCCTGTACCGAGACCGCGATCATGCTCCCCCCTGGCCAAGCACCAGAGTGCAATTGCTACCCCCGAATCCGAATGAATTGGTCATGATTGCCGCTCTGCCCGACACGGCCTTCCGTTCCCCGACTCCCACCAGCGAGAGAGTCGACAGGGCGGGGTCGAATTTCCCGTCATAGACATGCGGAGGCAGAAGCAGTTCGTCGCCCTGCCTGTTTGCCAGGATCAGCCAGCAGAATGCGGCCTCCACTGCCCCGGCGGCGCCCAGAGTGTGCCCAACCAGAGGCTTTGTCGAACTGCACGGGATGCCCTCGCCAAACAAGCGACTGACCGCGGCGGACTCCATGGCATCATTCTGCAACGTGCCGGTCCCATGGAGGTTGAGGTATTCTATCTCATCGACTCCCAGCCCACTTTCTTTGAGGCTGGCTCTCATGGCCAGGTAAGCCCCGCTTCCGTCGGGCGACGGCGCCGAGATATGATGCGCATCGCTGGATTCACCTGTACCCAGGAGTTGGATGCCGCCGGCCTGGCGGGTCACGAGGAAGAGCGCAGCGGCCTCGCCCAGGATCAAGCCATCGCGATTCATGCTCATGGGGTTCGTGACACCTTTCGATAAAGCCTGAAGTGAGTGAAAGCCGTTTGCCGTCAACTTGCAAAGCGAGTCCGCCGCTCCTGCGATCACTGCGTCACAAACCCCCAGATCGAGCAGTCGCCTAGCGACCGCCAGCGACTTCGCGCCCGCCGAGCAGGCCGTCGAGAGGGCATAGCACGGCCCCTCCGAGCCGCTCAGCTCTTGAATCAACTCGGCTCCTCCACCGTACTCGAGCTGGATCAGCTGGAAATCGCTCCCAATCTCTGCTTTTGAACTGGGAGGTGTGTCAAGGTTGACTTGTGGATTAGCCAGGAGACGGTCCTGACGATTTCGAAAGGCAACCTCGGCTTCGGCCACACAGGCCGTACTGGATGCCACCACGACTCCAACACGATGAGCGCCAAATTCAGAGATGGCCGACATCACACCCTCGTGCAAGGGCTCGTAGGCTGCCAGCGCCAGCTGACTGTTTCGCCCGGCGTAGAGGCTCAGCGAATCTGGAATCGCCGGAAGCGGATCAGCAACCGCTCCAAAAAAACGCTCCTCACTGGGAATCAAATCGTCGCGCAGGCTGAGCCCCGTGGTGTCGCCCGCTAGCAAGCGGCGCCAGTTCTCCGCTGGAGTCAAGCCAAGGGCGGTCACTACGCCAAGTTCGGCGAGCCGGCAGGTGCCTTCGCTGGTGGGCCGCTTGCTCATGGACTGCCCTTCGCGGCTTCGGCTTGCAACAGACCGCGCAATATCTTCGCCGACGGTGAACGCGGCAATTCTTTACGTACTTCGATGACCCTCGGGATTTTGTAAGCGATCAAATGTTCGCGCAGATGCGCGCGCAGCTCTGCTATGTCTACACTCTTTCCCTCGCGGGCCAGAACGATCGCCTTGAGTCGATCCGCCGTATCCGAGTAGGGAAGCGCAACCACCACCGACTCGGACACACTCGGATGCAGGGCGATGATGGCTTCAACCTCGAGGGGGTTGACCTTCTGGGCTCCTACGTCGATCAAGAGCTTCACCCTTCCCGAGAGCCGAAGGACACCCCGCTCGTCGACGGATCCTATGTCTCCGGTACGCAGGAACCCCTGACCGTCGGGGCCCTCCTGCGCGTCGAGGTATTGCGTCATCATGCTCGGCGCGCGAATCGCCACCTCGCCTGCCTGCCCGCTCTTCATGGGCTCATCGATGTCGGGCCTCTCGAGACTAATGATTCTCGCCTCGACTCCTTCGAGGGGGCGTCCCACCGCCGCGGGGTCGAACGGGAAGATCGATGGCGAGTTGTAGAAGACGGAACCGAACTCGCTGGTCCCATAGATCTGTCCTATCGGAATATTGAATGCGGCCACGAACTGGTCGTAGACCCGGACCGGCATCGGACTACCGGCGGAGATGGCCAACCGAAGTTGATGAGATATTGGCCCAGCCGTCCCGCGCGAGCTCGTGTCGAACATCAAGGGCACCCCAGGCCAGACCGTGATCTTACCTTCGTCCAGGGACGATCGTGTAGTCGTGGGTGAATACTGCGGATGCAACTCGATCTCACTGCCAGCTATGGTTGCCGCCATCAAAGCCAGATCGATGCCATAGGAATGGCAGAGCGAAATCGTAACCAGCATGCGATCCGCCGGACACAGTTCCAGCACATCCACTAGATTTCGTCCCACCGCAAGCAGCGATGGCATCTCGCGGCACACCAGCTTGGGATAGCCGGTGGTTCCGGAACTTTGTAGTAGAACCGACGAATGCAGGCTCTCATCCGGACACTCTTCCGATGAGGCAAACTCGCTGGCGGCAATCGCCTCAGAAGTGAGCGTTGCGGCAAAGATCCCTTCCAGATCGTTGGCTTGCCGTTCGCCGCAGATCAGGATGCACTTGCCCAGCTTGTCCACTTGGCTGGCGAAACCGCTTGCCGGGGTCAGCGGCGAAATCGGGAATGTCCGCGCTCCGCTCCACAGGGATCCAAGCAAGGCAACCTGGGCTTGCGCGCAATTCGGCAAAGCGACCAATACGACGTGATTCGGATAGTTCGCCAGCAGATGCCGCGCCAGGCCTTGAGCCGCCTGGCCCAGTTCTGCCCAGGTTAGGCAAATCCGCTTTCCGCGAGTCCCCAGCTCCCATAGTGCGACTTCCTCCGGTTGCTCGTCGACGTGCCTCAGCAGACACTCGATCAGGGTTGCCGGGGTGTCTTTCCCGGATGATCCTGCCTTGGAAGATGATTTGGATTCGGGCGACTGTGACATAGCGATTTTCAGGCGATGAATGTGATGGTGCCCTCGATCTCCACCTGCAAATCACTACGACATAGATCAGCACGTACGAGTTCGGGACACGAAATATGGGGAAAGACATCCCTGAGCCAGGACGATATGCCGGCATCATCCTTCTCGTCCGGGATGTACACACGCAGGTCGCTGTAGCGCTCGAGTGCCTCTTGCTCGGTAGAAGCCTGCTTGTCGGCCAGGGCGTCAGATAGGCTGGCAAGATTCAAGCGAATCTCGCCGAGCTGGCGAGCGAGATTGCCGGTATGGCGAGTCTCTTCGCCAACGATGCTGGCAGTGCCGGATACGAGAGCTGAACGCTCGAGTAAATTTCGCTGGGCAGGGGATAAACCGCAGGCCCGGGCGAAGACCGGAGGAAGCGGACCGTAGCGTTCGGAGTAGTGGTGAGGAGCGGTCTGGCGCGGATTCGCAATCGGCTGGGCAGGCTCAGAACTCGACAGGATATGCAAGGTCAAGTGTTCGTCCGCCGCTCCAACCGCCGTGGCGACCGTGGTCTTCTCCGAGGTGAGCTCCCCATAAAATTGTTTGAAGGCTTCGAAGCGACCGCCGTTGAAGATTTCATAGCCCGATAGCCCGGTTGAATGAATTCGCGAAATCCCCGGCACGTAATTCCAGAAGCGAATCGCATGCGAGTTCTCTTCGGCAATCACGCTGCAAACACTCAGGTAGCATGCGCGCACCACATCACGATAGTCATCGCCATCGAGCAAGCCAGCATCCGGGACGCAAACACGCATCAGCGAAAGAGGCTCCCGGCTCTCGATCTGGAGGCGGAAGTCGCCCATCTGGATCTCATGACTAGAACTCTGGGAGGCAAGGAGGTCCAGCCAACCTGGAGGCGTCGGACCCGATTCTCCGAACAGAAGACTCGCGGTCGGCAAGGTTGCGGTCATGAGTTTTGGTTCTCGCCCTTTGGGTTCGGAGCTAGCAATGTCAGCACCGACTCAGGGGTTCGGTGATGCATCGTGCCATCCAGGGTCGTCGTCACCAATGCCGTATGGCCCCGCGCGGCTCGGAGATTTCGGGTCAAGTTGGTAATCTCGTAGCCCACCATGATTCGAAATTTGAGATCCTTGAACCAGGCCGCGACCTCGAAACGATCGCTATAGCGAAGGGGAGAGACGTGGCGACAGCGACTTTCGATGACCAACAAGCCCACATTCAAGCGACGTAGATCACGGGCATCGCATTTCCTGGAGCGAAGCAGCTCGGTTCGCGCGATTTCCAGGTACTTGTAGTAGTGGCCATGCCAGACGATCTGCAAGGCATCGACATCGTGAAAGGGAACTTCGAGTTCGACACGCACCTCGTGCAGGCGTTTTGATTCGCGCCGAGCAAGTGGCGCGACTGCAATGCTGAGGTGAGTGTCGGGCAAGCACATTCTCCGAGTCCCGCACGCCCCGATGACGCCCGGTTGCCGGGAACGCCCCTCAGAGCGTCGCCCAGCCTTGCAGATTCGCCGTTGCTGGGGCACCGGGGAGAAGCCTCAGGCCGACGAGTTCCGGGCTGCGGCAAAATTAGCACAACGTCCCTGCTGTCCTCAACCACCTGTTTCGCCGACGATCCAAGGGCTTCGAGTTCGCCGCTTCCTGGGAGTGATTCCAAGGCGATGAGTATCTGGCTCAATTCCCTGAAATCCGGATATACTCACCCGGCGGGGCCCCACCCTTCACCGATTTACCTCACACGGTCGCCAGGAGCCTCTGTGAGAATCGCCTTCGTCTCTGCCAACCGCGAAAAGCTACCCGATGCGGTCATCCCGCTCGGGGTGTTGAGCGTCGTGGCGAGTATTCCGGACCACCACGAGACAACCCTCATCGATCTCTGCTTTGAGCGCTACCCCCTGCCCACCCTCCAGGAAAAGCTTCGGGCGATCGATCCCGCGGTAATCGCCGTGGGAATGCGAAATATTCAAAACGCGGCCTACACGGGGCTAGATGACCAGCTCAACTACTACGCCGAGTTGTTGGCGTCCATTCGCGAGGTCTGCACAGTGCCGATCGTACTGGGAGGCAGTGGCTTCAGCGTCATGCCTCGTGAGCTGATGGAGAGGCTCCGACCCGACTACGGGATTTCCGGCGAGGGCGAGAAAGCTTTCCCTCAGCTCTTGGCTGCCATCGAAGCCGGTGGGGAGGGGCTCGATGCGGTGGGCAATCTTCACCGGGTCGTGAACGGGGAAGTTCTAACCAATCCGGCACCGGCGGCCTTCTTCGATCTCCACCAGATGCCCAAGCTCGATCGTACCCTCCTTGATTCTCGCTATTACGAACGCTACCGAATCGAGTCGATCCAGACCAAACGAGGCTGCCCCCTACGCTGTGAATATTGCACCTACCCAATCATCGAAGGCCGGATCGGTCGCACACGGGAACCGTCTGCGGTAGTGGACGAGATGTTCCAGGCCATGGAAGTTCACCCAGAAATTTGCCATTTCTTCATCGTGGATTCGGTATTCAATCTTCCGCGCACACATGCAAAGGAAGTCTGCAAAGAGATGATCGCGCGCGATTGGAGCGTGCCCTGGTCGTGCTATACCAATCCGCTGGGCTTCGATACCGAGATGGCGGAACTCGCCAGGGCCGCCGGCTGCACGGGTATGGAAGTGGGCTCGGATTCTGGCTGTGATCACGTGCTGAAGCGCTTGCGCAAGGGCTTCACAACGGATCACATCCGTCGTCTCCACGACATCTGCGAATCCACCGGCGTCAAGGATTGCCACACCTTCATCCTCGGAACCGAGGGTGAAACGACGGACGATGTCGAGCGATCGGTGGAGTTCATCGTCGACCTCGACCCTTTCGCCGCAATCGTGATGATCTGGATCGATGATTACGAGGCTCTCGATCCAGTACTCCGAAAGCAACGGCTCAAATTCCGGGAGCAAATCGAAGCCAGGCTCTACGATCTCAAGGACGAGTTCCCGTACTGGATCATCCCGCCATTGGGCGTGAATTTCTCGAAGACCTTGTTCCGACGCGTGCGTCGCGACGGCAACCACGGCCCACTCTGGGAGCATGTTCGTGATCTAATTCCCGTCCCAGAAGCCCTGGCGCGGAGTAGCCGGAGCGACACAGACAAACGCCCTCTCAATCTTCCCAGCGATTGAAGATGAGGGAGGTGTTGATGCCTCCAAAGGCAAAGTTGTTGCTCATCACGATCTCGGTTGCAGATTCGCGAACTCCATCGCGAATGTAGTCGAGTTCTCCGCAGCGGGGATCCACCACTTCCAGGTTGAGGGTGGGGGCCAACCAACCCTCACGCATCATTTCGATAGTGATCCAGGCTTCGATAGCCCCACACGCGCCGAGGGTATGCCCGAGAAAGCTCTTGAGTGAACTCGTCGGCATGCGGTTGCCAAACAGTCCATGCATCGCGAGGCTCTCGGCGATATCACCGGCTTCGGTCGCGGTGCCGTGGGCATTGACATAGTCAATTTTCTCGCACTGCAGATCCCCTTCGGCCAATGCGACTTCCATCACTCGACGCATACCATCCGAGTCGGGATTGGTAATGTGTTTGCCATCGCCATTTGTCGCGAAAGCAAGAACCTCGGCATAGATGGATGCACCGCGGGCCTTGGCATGTTCGAGTTCTTCGAGGATCAAGGTCGCCGCCCCCTCTCCGACAACCAGGCCATCGCGATTCTCGTCGAATGGGCTCGGGGTCTCGCGTGGTGCATCATTTTTGGTGGAGGTGGCGAACAAGACGTCGAAGACGGCCACGTTGGCCTCGTGAAATTCTTCTGCACCACCGCAAATCATGACGTCCTGCCGGCCGCTCTGAATCGCTTCGAAGCCAAAGCCAATACCCTGGCTTCCCGAGGTACAGGCGCTGCAGGTGGTGATGATCCGCCCACGCACACCGAAGAATTGACTGAGATTCGCGGGGACCGTATGGCTCATGAATTGGATGTAGTGGGTCGGACGAATTCCGCGCACCGTGCCGTCTGTGAGGCACTTTGAATAGATCTGCATGGCGGAAGGGCTACCGCTGCTCGAGCCATAGGAGATTCCCATCCGTCCATCCCCCAGCAGAGGGGATCCGCCGAGTTGAGCATCCAGAAGGGCGATCTCGGTCGCCCGTGTCGCCAACAGCGAGACACGCCCCATACTTCGGACGCTCTTGCGTGAGTAGTAGGAGGGAACCTTGAAATCGTCCAAGCAAGCGGCCAGGCTGGTTTCCATGCCATCGATCTCGGCGAGTTTCGGCCGGACCGAAACGCCGGAACGTCCCTCACGAAGATTCTTCGATACTTCTTCCCAATCGGAACCGATTGGAGAAAGGCATCCCATTCCGGTCACGACCACGCGACGCGTCATATCATTCCCCCGTTGACCGAGACCACCTGCCCTGTGATATAGGAGGCTTCGTCCGAGGCAAGAAATGCCACCGCTGCAGCTACCTCTTCGGCACTTCCCATTCGTCGCATCGGAATTATCTTGCTGATTTCTTCCAGCGGGAGACTCTCTGTCATCTCGGTCTCGATTAGTCCGGGCGCGACACTATTGACTGTGATCTTGCGCTTGGCCAACTCAAGGGAGAGCGAGCGGGTCGCCCCGATGATGCCGGCCTTAGAGGCGCTGTAGTTCACTTGTCCTCGATTTCCAATCAGCCCAGAGACCGATGACATTGTCACGATACGCCCCCCCTTGCGGGCACGAATCATCGGCATGACCAGCGGATGCAGGACATTGTAGAAGCCATCTAGATTGGTACGGAGGACACTGTCCCAAGCTTCACCATCGATACCTGGAAAGGGATGGTCCGAATGGACGCCCGCATTGCAGACGACACCGTAGAAGGCGCCGTTCGTCTCGAGATCCGCTACCAGAGTTTGGCGCACTTGTTCACGGTCGGAAATATCGAAGGACAGCAGATCTGCCTCGCCCCCCGCCTCGCGTATTGCGATGGCGATCTCCTCTGCCGCGTCCTTGCGCTGCCGGTAGTTGATCGTGACCCGGAAACCATCGCTTGCCAGTCGCTTGGCAATGGCCGCGCCAATTCCGCGACTTCCGCCCGTCACGAGCACTCTTCGCGTCACGATCTTCCTCCCGTTTTCAGGGTCATTTCGAGTTGGGACTCATCTTCGGGCAGGAAGCAATTGAGGCGCCCCTCCGCCAGAAGTTCGTCGCTCTCTTCATCATGAATGCTGCAATCAAAGGACGCCATGCCGGTAGAGTCTCCCCAGATGTGATGGGACCGCACACGGAGTCCCTGGCCCGCATCGTAGCGGGTAGTGGTAAAGCGCAGCCGCCGTGAACTGACCAGGAGTCCGATTCGCGGGGACTGGCCGTCGCGCTGGCCAATCAGACCCGAATGGGTCGCAACGCACTGTGCCATCAGTTCAAGGCCCAACCACGCTCCAGTACTCCCGTCGGCATTGGCGAAGATCCCGTCGGCACAAATCACCGCTCGGCAGACCGTTGTGTCGCCATCGTGCTCCAGGACCTCGGACAGCAATACCATCTCCCCCTCGTGAGGAAGCAGGTCGGCAATTGACGAAAAATCACTCATCTAATTTCGCCGTACAAACCAGGCGACCGACCGAGAAGTCGCCGTCTTCATCAAAGAGCCGAAAACGAAAGTGATCCAGCGTCTCGTAGGCATCGAGGGTCAGGGTGGCGCATTGGCCCGGCAACAGAGGTCGCTTAAATTTGAGGCCTTCGACCTGAAACGAATCCGGTTCACCACCCCGCCATTCCAACGCGTACCGAATCACCCAATCGAGCTGGAGTACTCCGGGCACTACGGGGAATGCCTTGAAGTGGCCCTCCAGGCAGCAAAGATCATCGGGGATAGGAAGATCGACCTCCCATTGACGAGGACTCTTGCGCATGTTCTCAACGTCTGGATCGAGCTTTACCCCGGGTCGCCGCAAGATCACGCGGCGCTCAAGTCGAATGTTATCGACGCACAGAGCACATCGGTGAGATCATAGGGCGTCTCGCCTAGTATCGAGCCGAGGGCCCTCATGCTTCGGCGAGCCGACGCTCGATCAGATCCACGGCATCCTGGACGATTCGCAGGCTACGCAGCTCCTCCTCGCTGATGTCGAGCGAGGTCTCCCGCTCAATGGCTACGGCGAGATCGATCGCATCGATGCTATCGAGGTCGAGGTCATCCATCAGATGGGCCGTCGGAACGACAGAAGACGGGTCGAGTTCGAATGAGTCGACGAGCACCGATTGAATTTTCTCGAATATCTCTTCTTTGGTCACTCTCGTCGGTTCCTTACTTCTCGCGATTGCTGGCTACGAAGGTGGCTAGGCTGCTGATACTCGCGAAGTGGATACGGTCTTCGTCCGGGTCGTCGCCGGAAACGATTCCATACTTCTGCTCTAGAGCCATGGCGATTTCGAGCGCATCGATTGAATCCAGGCCGAGTCCCTCACCAAATAGTGGATCACCGCTTACGATGTCCTCCGGCGTAACGTCCTCGAGAACCAATACCTCGATGATAATGTCCTTGAGTTCAGCTTCTAACCCAGCCATCCCGACGATTGTCGCGCCGGATGTCCCCGCAGCCGTGCCACCGATTTCAGACGATCCCATTGCCTAGCTCCGCTTCAAATTGAGTACGCATGTATTCGGTTACCTTCCGTGCCGCCAGCGGAGGCGCCAGATCACTCTCCGCAACGTCTGCTGCTCGAAAGGGCTTGCCCCCACGTAGTGAATAGCGCAGACGCGATTTCGGCATAGCGTACCAGCGTTGTCCCTTCTTGAGGGCGGGCGGATCGCAAGTGATTGAAACCGGGAGTATCCGACAACCTGTGCGCAGCGCCACATGGGCGGCACCCCGATTGAAACGACCCAACCCTTTTTTCGGAGATCGCGAGCCCTCTGGGAAGATCAGCACCGATCGCCCAGCCCGTATGCGAGCACTGCAGGCCTCAATGAATTCATCCCCACCCTGGTTAGGAATGTAGCCAGCGGCGGTCAGGATCCCGCGCAGCGCCGGGTTCTCCCATGCCTCGCTCTTGACCACGCAATCCCCCTGGGGGACAAAGGAAAGCAGGAAGACCACGTCCAATAGCGTCGGATGGTTGGCCACGATCAGAGTCGGCTCGTCATTCAAGCCTTCCATGCCCGAGGACTCGATTCCCAGAATTCCAATCCAGACACCCAGGCGGACATACCAAGAGAACCAAGTCTGAATTCGAGCCTGGGCTCGCAGCTCGCGCTCGGATTGCGGATAGCCCCGATCGACGATCCGAAGGACGCCGTGGGCGAGCACGACCGAGCCGGTCCCAAAGACCGCAAACAGGAAGCCGGATCCCGCCGCTCGCAGAATCAATTCGATGCGGTCGAGGATTCGGCGAAAGCCTTTGTCTAGTATTCCAGCTTGATTTGCCACGAAGCCTGCTTCTCCCGTCAAGTCCCGACTCGGAACTCTTGAGTCTCATCTCTCAACTCCCGAGCCCGCTATTGAGCTCAGGCCGAAAATGAGCGGAACCAAAGTACAGCTTGCATCCCGGCAATGTTTGCATCCAGCGGTTATGCGAGCCACAATATTAGCCCGTTTGACGCGCGTGAACGACGTGCTCCCCTTCCATCAACAGAGCGCAGCGGCAATTCGAGATGCCCCAATTGAAGCAGACTCAAAGTGGGCCAACGATTGCGCAAAAGGCCAAAGGCCAGACCTTTCGGCGCGTGCGTGCGGCCATCGTTCTGGTAACCAGCCTTGTTTCGACGGCGATCCCGGCGACGATCGGAAGTACGATCGTCGCTGCACTGATTGCGGGAACCGGAGCCTTTACGGTCCTCTGTGTCTCAGGCACTCAAAATATCGCCCGCGCTGACGCGACGGCGGAGCCCCTCGAAGTGCTGGCCGCTCGCTTTGCGGCGATGCCCGGACTGAGTGCCCACTTTCGCGAAGAGAAGCACCTTGCCCTGCTCATGGCACCGCTAAAGAGCGAGGGCACGCTGTACTTCTCACCACCGGGTCTGCTCGTGCGGCATGTCGAGTCTCCGATTTCGTCCAGCGTACTGATTCGCGAGGGACGACTCTCAATTGTTAGCGGGCGGAGCAAGATGAATATCGACCTCGAAACCAATCCAGCCGTTCGGGTCTTCGTCGACAGCCTCCGTCTGGTGCTGGCAGGCGACCTGCCTGCCCTGCGGATTCTCTACCGGGTCGAAATGCTCGCCTTCGATCCGGCGGATCAAGGGGCCTGGGCACTCTCCCTGAAACCGCTGGACCCGGCCCTTGAAAAAGTGCTGAAAGTCATCGAACTGCGGGGCAGCGGAAACCGCCTGGGCGAGCTTCGCGTGCAGGAGGTGAATGGCGATCTGAGCATCACGCAATTTTCCGACGTGAATAGCCAGCGTCTATTCAGGGCCGAAGAGCTCGACTCACTCTTTGCGCTGCCGACATCGTGAACCCACCTCGGCGAGGTGTGGTCGCCGTGTTCAGCGGTATCTTTGCTGCCATGGCGCTCTTTCTGGCCATGCGAATGGAACTCACCAGCGGACTGGTGCACTTCCTCTCGAATGAGGGAGACCGTGAACTGGCAGGTCTCTCCCGCAGCCTGGCCGATTCTGGCCTTACCCGGGGCATGGTCCTGGTGATATCCAGCGACGATCTGACGATCAGCCTGGCCGCAGCCGCAACGTGGCAGGAAGTGCTTCGCTCTCACCCCGAGGTGGAGCGGATTTCATCCGGCCCCAATCCGGATCTGGCGGATGCGGTCCGCACACTCTATTTCGATCGCCGCTTTGCCTCCATCTCCGACGATCCGGAGCTGGAGTTCCCGTCGAAGTTCGACGATGCTGGACTTCGAAGTGCCGCCCTACGTCTGCGTGAAATCCTGAACCTGCCCGAAGGTGCGCTCTTCAAGGATCTAGCCCCCGCCGACCCGCTGTTCTTCTTTGGCGATCTACTGAATCGATTTCGCCTGGCTCAGATGGGCACTCTGGATGTAGTCAGCGGCCAGTTCGCTGCCATCGAGTCGAAGAAGGCGGTGCTCTTCCTCACTACCCATCACTCTCCCTTCGCCTCTTCGCACCAAGCGCCCCTAGATGCCTATCTGCTCGAGAGCTTTTCAGCTCTCAATGACGAGTACGACGGGGGGCTCGTGCTTGAGCGTGCCGGGGTACACGGTTTCTCGGTGGCCTCCGAGCAATCGGCAACCCGCGATGCAGCCCGCATCACGCTTTTCTCGGTACTGGGAATCGTACTCCTGTTCATCGTGCTCTTTCGTTCCCCGGCATTGCTGGGGATCGCCGTTCTCCCCCTGGTCGGCGGACTCCTGACCGCTGCAACCGGAAGCCTGATTCTATTCGGCGAGCTGCACCTGATGACCCTCGTCTTCGGTGCCACCCTGCTCGGCGTATGCCTCGACTATCCGATTCACTATGCCTGCTATTACACTCTCGTACCCCAAGTGCCAGGTGGCCCTAGCCCGATTCGGCGAGCTTGGGGAGCGATTGCCATGGGCGGAGCCACGACCCTGGCAGGCTTTGCGGGGCTTGCATGGGCAGATTTCCCGGGCGTGCGCGAAATAGGGGTCTTCTCAGCGCTGGGTATCGTCGGGGCTCTAGCCACGACGCGGTT
>JAPYTP010000110.1 GCA_029941885.1 Myxococcota bacterium | reverse complement strand
GCTCCACCCGGTCCCCGAGACGACGCCACGGCTCTCCCGCTTCGGGGCCGGTCGCGATCCGCGATCGGATGGAGGCGGCGCCGAGCATTGCCATCAGTGGGTCGTCGGCCGCGAGTGGATCTTCGTCCGTATCGACTCCGCTCCGCTCGAGCCGCCGCAGGGTGCGCCGCGCCGTCCCGGCGAGGACCCGGGCCACGTCCTCGGTCTCGGGCGGCGGCAGTGGGGCGAAGGGGCCGGGCTCCGACGACGTGCCCGCGTAGACGCCGTCGAGCACGAGCGTGTGGAAGTGGGGCGTGAGGTTCAGCGCCGACCCGAAGCGCTGGATGAAGGTGACCGATCCACATTGTCCGCGGCGAATCCCGAGATGCTTGCGAGCGCGACGACGGTGATCGGCAAAGACCGCCCGCAGGAAGGACTGCAGGACCTCGGTGGTGAGCCGCGCGTTCCACGCACAGCGATAGCGGAGCGGATAGGGCAGCGTGAGCACCCATTGTCGAACCGGGACCTCTGGCAGCACACGGTCGACGAGATGGGCGGCGGTATCCGCCATCCGCCGACCGCCGCAAGAAGGACAGAATCCACGACCTTTGCACGAGAAGGCGACAAGGCGATCGTGGCCGCACCCGTCGCAATGAACTCGCAGGAATCCATGAGCCAGGACGCCGCACTCGAGATAGGCGCGGACCTCGCGCTCGACGAAGCGGGCGACGGGCGCCCCCGCCGTTCTCGAGCGAGCGAGGAAGGGCTCGAGTTCATCCCGCACGACTTCGTGAAGGAGCGCCTTTTCGGGCTCGTGACGTGCGTAGCGGTCGACGGCGAGGCATCCATCGGGACCGCATCGAATCGGTCAGGTGCACTTCCAATATACTGATTGTCGGGTCGCGCCTTCGTGACCTGTGAACCGAAGGACCCGCATCCAACGGCTCGATGAAGCGAGAACCCATGTCCCCACGGATCGGTCCTGCTCGGCTCCCTCCCCGAACCCGCATCGTCGCAATCCACGCCAGCAGTCATGCATGAGCCGAATGGTCGGGGTGGTGGGACTCGAACCCACGACGCTGCCGCCAGCAGCTGCTGCACAGCGAATTTCTATGCTGGGACACAACACTCAATGCTGGTCCGAATCATCGGCTCGGCGCATTAAAATGCGCCACCCCGGCGCTACCCCAGGTTGGCAGGGCTGCGAGGAGCTTCGTGGACCCGATGGCGTAACCATTTGATATTGGAATGAAAGCCGGGACGGCTCGAATGGTCGGGGCGACTGGATTTGAACCAGCGACCTCTTCGTCCCGAACGAAGCGCGCTACCAAACTGCGCCACGCCCCGACCGTGGCGGCCGAGTATAAGCCTTCGAAGCCTGCGCTCAAGCGCAAATGAGCGGCTTTTCGCGGCTCTTCGCGCCCGATCTCGCCGATGGGGTGGTCTCACACACCCGCGTTGCCGGTCCGACCCTCGGAGAGAGCTAGAAAGCCTTCTCTCCTTTCTCGCGCAACTGCTCGATCGCGAGCTTGCGATCCGCTTGCCCAAAGACGGCGGTTCCGGCGACGAAAACATTTGCGCCGGCGGAGGCGGCTCGGGCGATGTTGTCCAGGGTCACGCCGCCATCGACTTCGAGGTCGATGGCCAAGCCGCGTTTTTCGATCCAGCCGCGGATCGTCTCGATCTTCGGGAGCATCGCGTCGATGAAACTCTGTCCCCCGAACCCGGGGTTCACCGTCATCACCAGGATCTGGTCCGCTTCCTCGAGGCAATACTCGACGGCCGCCGCGGGAGTCGAGGGATTGAGGACGGCACAGGAGCGAACGGTCCTCTCTCTGCGTTCGCCGATCTTGCGAATCTCTCCCAGGGTTCCGTGGAGATGGGAGCAGGCTTCGGCGTGGACGCCCAGGATGTCGGCGCCCGCGTCGATATACGCTTCGAGATAGGTCTCGGGCGACTCGATCATCAGGTGGACATCGAGGGGACTCCTGGCTGCACCCTTGATCGCCTTGACGACCGGCGGGCCGATCGTCAGGTTCGGAACGAAATGGCCGTCCATCACGTCGACGTGGACGAGCTCGGCACTTTCGATCGAGGCGAGCTCGCTCGCCATGTTCACGAAGTCGGCGGCCAGGATGGACGGCGAAATCTGGATGCGGGGCTTCTGGCTCATTCGGCGCTCTCTTCCTGGTTTCCGCGCACGAGTCGGACGGCGAAGAAGCCGTCCATGTCATGGCATTCGGGGCGATGCGGGAGGAGGCGAAGAAATCCCTCCTCGTCGATCAAGGTCTGGAGACTGGCGGGAGCTTCGTCGCGGGAGGCGATGCGCCATTTCGCGCGAGTCGCCATGAAGCCTCGGATCACGGATTCGTTTTCTTCCGGTGTGACGGTGCAGGTAGAGTAGACGAGGCTGCCACCGGGCCTCAAGACAGCCGAGGCAGATTCGAGGATCTCGCGCTGGAGTCTGGCGAGATCGGTGAGATCTTCGGGACGCAGCCGCCAGCGCGCGTCGGGGTTGCGACGCAGCGACCCGAGGCCCGAGCAAGGCGCGTCGACCAGGATCCGATCGAAGGGCCCCTCGTTGTCGGCGAGGTCGAGGAGCGATTTGGTCGCGTCGCGCTCGAGCGTGGCAACGCCCCCGATCTCGAGCCGACGCATGCCTCGACCGACGAGTCGCAGTCGGCGGGGATGGCGATCGAGCGCGAGCACGTGGCCCTCACCGTTCAGGCGCTCGGCGATCGCGGCGGATTTGGTTCCAGGGGCCGCGCACGTGTCGAGGATGCGGTCGCCGGACCTTGGATCGAGCAGTTCGACGACGAGTTGCGACGCTTCGTCCTGGGGACTCATACGACCGGCCATGAACGACGGATCCTGTCCAATGTCTCCCTTGTGACCGAGCACGATCCCATCCGGGGCGAACCGACACAGCTCCGCATCGGGATGATGTTCCTTGAACGTGGGCAAAAGCGCCTCTCGTGTCGTCTTGGTTCGATTGACCCGAATGCAGACCGGCGCGGGTTCGTTCATGATCATCGCCAGCTTGGCCGCCTCCTCCGGCCCGTATTGCTCGAGCCATCGATCGGCAAGCCAGACGGGCAATGAACAGGCGTGTACGAGATGGCCCTGTGGGTCCGAGGCGAGGTCCGGGAGCGCGTATCCCTCCCCATCCCGCGCGAGTCGCCGGAGCACAGCGTTCACGAGCCCGGTCGCTCGCTCGAGCCCCATCGCCCGAACGCAGCGCACGGCTTCATCGACCGCGGCGTTGGCGGGAATCCGATCCGAGAAGAAGAGTTGATAGGCGCCGACACGGAGCGCGCTCGTGACGAGGGGCTCGAGCTTCGCGAGGTCTCGATCGAGGGCTTTCGAGATCAGGTAATCGAGACGCCCGCGCCATCGCAACGTTCCATAGACGAGCTCGGTCGCGAGTCCCCGATCCGCAGGGGGCATTCGACTCTGAACGAGCGCATGATGGAGCGCGAGATCGGCGTATGCGCCCGCCCTCTGGACCCGTTCGATGACCCGAATCGCGATCAGGCGAGGTGCGGTCGGTCCGGCGCTCTTGCGCGGACCGCTTCCCCGACCCGGCCATCGCTGTCCGCGGCTGCCGCCTTTCTTCTTCTCGCTCATCCGTTCTCCGATTTGTCATCGTCGGTCAGCAACAGGCGGGCCCCATCGGGAATATCGAACCCGCGCAAGAAATCTTCAACGGGGAGGACCTTGCCGCCGGGACGTTGGAGCGTGCGAGGCAGGAGCCATCCGTCCCCCGTCGCGATTCGAAGCGGGTCATCGGGATTCGATCGATCGAGGCTACCCGGGCTGGGCGGGGTCGCATTTCCGAACGGGGCAGTCTCGGTTCGCGAGATCTTGATCACGATCTTTTCTGCTTCGCCCGCGACGAGGGTGATGGCGCCGCCCGGTTTCGGGGAGAGCGCGTGAACCCGTCCGGCGAGCACGTGCGCGGGTAGCCGCAGGTCGAGAATGGAATCGGACTTCTCGATCTTGGCAGCGAAACTCGCCTCGCTCGCGTTCTGTTCGATCCACTCGACCTCGCCCTCGGCGATCCGGTCTACGACCAGAGAGATCGAGGTTGCAGCGATCTGGGCGAGGCGCAGCGAGAGTTCTTCGGTGTTCTCGGTCGGCCCGATCGACGTCCTCGACACGAGGGCGACCGGTCCGGCATCCATCTCCTTCTCGACGCGCATGACGGAGATCCCGGTCTCCCCGACCCCGTCGAGGATTGCCCGGGCGATCGGAGCCGCGCCACGGTATTTCGGGAGCAGGCTGGCGTGGGCATTGATGAGATAACCACAACCGCTCGATTCGCGGACCTTCTTCGGAAGGAATTGGCCGAAAGCGACGACGACGCCGAGATCCGGGGCGAGCGCTGCCAGGGCTTCAACCGTCTCCGGATCCCCGACCTTTTCGGGTTGGAGCAATGGGAGTTCGTCGCGAAGAGCGATGGCCGAGACTGGCGATGGAGAGAGTTTTTGGCCCCGACCGCGGGGTCGGTCGGGCTGTGAGACGACTCCGACGACTTCGTGGGGTCCGGCGATCAATCCTTCGAGGGTCGGAACCGCGATGTCCGGGGTGCCGAAGAAGACGATCCGCAACTGTCTCGAGGGCAGCGCTTTCATCACGACGCGAGCCGCACGCGGCTATTCCAGCTCATCGGCGAGCTGCTTCTTGCGTTTCTTGACGTAGAGGCTGCGCTTGAGTCGGCTGATGCGGTCGATGAAGAGAATGCCGTCGAGGTGGTCCACCTCGTGCTGGATACAGACCGCGCGCAAGCCCTCGGCTCGTTCCTCGAAGGGCGTCCCGTCGAGATCGGTCCCACGCAGGGTGATCGTCTCGTCGCGTTCGACGATGGCGTTGTAGTTGGGGACGGAGAGACAGCCCTCGTCCCAGGTGATTCGTCCCTCGCGGTCGCTGATCTCAGGATTGACGACGACCCTCGGCTGCTTGCCGATCTCCTGGTCGCTCCAATCGGTATCGATCACGAACATCCGGATGGATTCGCCCACCTGCGGAGCCGCGAGGCCGATCCCCGGTTCGTCGTACATGACATCGATCATGTCCCGCGCGAGTGCGCGCACCGCGTCTGTCACTTCCGTGACGGGTTCGGAGACCTTATTCAGGCGTGGATCGGGGAACTGGACGACTTCTCGGAGGGGCATGAATTCGGTCTCTTGCTCCCGGCACGCGTTCGAGAGTCGCTGCCGGCTCGTCGGGCGGCCGATCGGCGCGCCAGACGTTACCTAACTATTTGGATCGAAAAGGGAAAAAGCGCGTTTTATAGCATGTTGACCGGACGTGCGTCGAGAGTCAGCTGGACCTCACGCGGAAGTCGTCGCGAGACGGTGAGTGCTGCCTTCGCGGCGGCCCGCAGGAGTTCCCGGTCGTTGCCCTTGAGCAGGCACATGAAACGGAAGCGTCCACGCAGCTTCGTGATCGGCGCGGGAGACGGCCCGAGAACTTCGACCGGGGCTCCCTCCGGGAGGACCGAGCGTGCAGCTCGGGCCACCTGTTCGATCGCCTGCTGCGCGATCGCCTGCTCCTCGGCGTGGACGAGGATCCGCGTGAGCCCACCGAAGGGGGGGTAGCCGAGGGCTTCGCGATGCTGGATCTCCTCGCGGTAGAAGCCCTCGAAATCGTGGCTGCCGACGGGGGCGAGAGCGTAGTGATCGGGTACGAAGGTTTGAACGACGACGCGGCCGGGACGTGCTGAGCGGCCGGCACGACCCGCGACCTGGGTCAGCAATTGGAAGGTTCGCTCCGCAGCGCGGAAATCCGGTAGGTGCAAACCGATATCTGCTGCGACGACTCCGACGAGTTGGACGCCGGGGAAGTCGTGGCCCTTGGCCACCATCTGGGTGCCGATGACGATATCGACCTCTTCGTCATTGAGCGCCCGCAGCACGCTCTCGGTGTGTCCCCGTTTCGATGCAACATCCCGGTCGAGGCGCATCGTGCGAGCGGCTGGAAAGAGGCGTTGCACTTCTTCTTCGAGACGTTCCGTCCCGACACCTAACAGAGCGGTCTCGGGGTCCCCGCAGCCGCTGCAGTGCTCCGGGACGGAACGCACGAGATCGCAGTAGTGGCAGCGCAGTCGATAGTCCGCCGAATGGAAGACGAGCGCGACATCACAATCGTCGCAGCGCTCGGCATGGCCGCATTGGAAACAGAAGATGCGAGTCGAAAATCCCCGCCGATTGAGGAAGAGGATCGTCTGGCCACCATCTGCGAGCGTCTGCTCGAGCGCAGTCCGCAGGGGTCGCGACAGGATCATCTTCCGGCCACGTGGGTTCTTCGCCTTCTCCAGAGCCAGATCGACGATCTCGACCGCGGGCAAGGGTCGGCCGCCGACCCGACGAGGGAGTGAGAGGCGGCGGATCTCGCCAAGATCGGCGCGGTGTCGCGTTTCGAGCGAGGGAGTCGCCGATCCAAGGATCAGGGGGCAGCTCGCGTCGGCTGCGCGGCGCGCCGCGATGTCGCTCGAGTGGTAGCGAAAACCCTCTTCGTTTTTGTACGCGCCGTCGTGTTCCTCGTCGATTACGATCAGACCAAGCGACTCGAGTGGAGCGAAGAGGGCGCTTCGGGCCCCGACCGCCACCCGGGTCTGGCCCGTCCGGAGACGCTCCCATTCCGCGAGTCGTTGGCCGGGTTTGAGTCCGCTGTGAAGGACAGCGACCTCGTCGCCGAAGCGTGCCCTCACCCGCGCCACGATCTGATGGGTCAGGGTGATCTCCGGGACCAGGACCAGCGCCTGGCGCCCCGCATCGAGCGCCTCCGCGATTGCGCGCAGGTAGACCTCGGTCTTGCCACTGCCGGTCACGCCATGCAAGAGGAAGGTCTCGTGGAGCTGTCGCTTGACCGCGTCGCACAGGGGGACGAGCGCCTCTTGCTGGTCCTCGGTCAGCGTGACCGGGCCGCCCCCGTCGAGCACGGTCTCGGTCGACAGGAGCCGCGGTTGCTCGCTGAAACCGACCAGTCCACGCTTCGCGAGGGCGCGGAGTCCCGCTCCCGCGTTGGCGTCTCCGCTCGTGAGACGACGGGTTGCGATTCCGTCCCGTGTGGCCGCGATTCGTTCCAGCAGGGCGGCTTGTCTCGGTGCGCGCGCGAGGATCCGGGTGGTGGCGAACCCGATATCCAGGTTCCGGGTGACGCGGACGATCCGCTCCATCGGGATGCGGGCCTTGGCGGTTCGAACCTCGACCTGCCGCTCGACGAGGCCGTCCCGGGAAAGGGTTTCGAGGCGCCGGGCGACGTCCACCCGGGGCAGCGCCCGCCCGAGTGCGTGAAGGGTGAGCCTCCTGAGCGCGAGTCGCTCGAGAATCGGCCGCGCGTCCCCACCCAGGGCCTCGGCGGAGAGTGCTCCCTGGGCCAGTGCCCGCTCTCCCCGCGGTGTGAGCGCCCAGGGCCGTGCGAGTCGCGGGGTCGAGCCGGGAGGGAGCGCGTGGGCCAACGCCACACCGATCGGCGTGAAGATTTCGCGCGCGGCCTCTGCGAGCACCCGCATCATCGCTTCCGCGACGACGGGCTCCTCGTCGATGACCCCTTCGATCGCCGAGAGTTCCCGATCGAAGGGGGAAGACCCCGCAGCGTCGCTCTCTTCGGTCTTCCACTCTCCGGGCACGACGAGACCGATCAGCGGTTGGCCAGCGAACTGCACCCGCACCCGCGTTCCGACCGGACAGGCGGCGGAAGCGTCGCTCCGATCGTCCTCCTCGCCCGCTTCGAGTGGGCGCTCGGCCGAGGGCAGGAGCGACGGCGGAAGGAGATAGTCGAAGAGACGATCGATCGGCACGGGCAGCGCCACGCGCACGATCCGTCTGTCTGCGGCATCGTTCCGCCCGGCAGGCGGCAGGCCGTCGAAGAGGGGGGCGGACATGGCGAGATCCTATGGCGGGCGTGCTCTCGGGGAAAGGCCGCGCGTGCGGATCGAGGGGCGCGGTGACACGAAGACGCTCGTGGTCGACGAGACCTTCGCGTCCTTCTTTCGCCCGGGAGAGATCACGACGAATTGTGTCTGGGATGCGATCGCGGCTCCAATCCTCTGGCTTGCGCCGAAGCGTCGGCGTCGCATCCTGATTCTGGGTCTCGGCGGTGGGTCCGTCGCGCGACTCGCCCGGGCGCTTGCGCCAGAGGCCGAGATCGTCGGCGTTGAACTCGATCCCGAAGTGGTTCGCCTCGCCCGGGCTCATCTCGAGCTCGACGCACTCGATCTCCGGGTCGAGGTCGCGGACGCGCTCGGCTGGCTCGAAGTGGCCGAAGGACGCTTCGATGCGATCCTGGAGGATGTGTTCATCGGCCACGGTGACGATGTGCACAAGCCCGATTGGATCCCCGAGCCGGCCCACCGGCTTGCTCGCGCGCGCCTGGCGCGGGGTGGCGTGCTCGTGAGCAATACCCTCGATGAGCATGCTCGGATCGCGCGGGCAATGCGCCAAGCTTTCGAAGGCGTCGCCTCGATCGAGATCGCGGACTACGACAATCGAGTCCTGGTCGCGGGAGGGAGCGGCCTGACCGGTGCCGCCCTGCGTCGCTGCGTGGCCGGCTCACGGGTTCTCGCCGGGAGCCTGCCGATCCTGCGCTTCAGATCGCGCTGACGCGGCTCCGCCAGGCGAGTTCAATCGATCGCGTCGGGCTCGTCGAGGAAATGCGCCACGATCTCGTTGAAGCGATCCGCCCGTTCGATCATGCAGGCGTGTCCGCAATACGAGAGCGCCACGTCTCGCGCATTGGGCATGGCCTCGGCGATCGCTTGACTGAACTTGTGCGGGGTGAGGAGATCGCGCCGACCGCAGATGGTGAGGGTGGGATGTTCGACGGTCGATAGCCGGTCGAGGGAGTCGTGGGAGACGCAGGCATCACATTGGCGGGCGAAGAGTTCGCCGGTGAGGGGTGTCAGTCCGTCGTCGAGGCGTTCGACGCCAGGGTCGATCAATTCCGTGTGTTCGAGTGCCTCTTCGCTGAACGTCCAGATCAGCCGTTGGCGCGTCATCGACGCGGCGGAGATCCCCGCTCGTCCAAGCGACGCCCATTCGTTGAGGAGCATGCGGCGCCTCGCGTCCGGCCGGGCCCACGAGCCGATCAAGACGAGCCGGCGAAAGCGCTCCGGAGCGGCGAGGACTGCCTCCTGAATCGTCATGCCGCCCAGGAAATATCCCGCCGCGTCGACTTGCTCGATTCCGAGTGAGTCGAGCAGGCCGATCAGATCCCGCGCGAGGTCGGCGGTCGTGAAGGGCGGATCCAGGTTCTCGCTCTGGCCCACCCCGCGGTGGTCGTAGATCAGGACCGGGCGGTGAGCTCGCAGGCTAGGTACCTGATAGGGAAGCCAGCCTTCGCATCGGCCACCCATCCCGGTCACGAAGACGAGCGGCGGGAGTTCGGGGTCGGCGTCTTCCGCGTCGTAGAATTCGTAGTAGATCTTGTGGTCGGTGAGGTCGGCAAGCGGCATGGGGTGGAGTGTATCCTCCCGGATTCGCGTGGGGTTCTGGCTTGGATCCCCAATGGGAAGAAAAAGGGATTGAATTAATCGAACGATTGATTAATTTACGTCGATGCCCCCCGATCCCCAGACCAGCCCGACTGCGGCGCGCCGCCCCGGTCGACCCCGCCAGTCGCAAGCAGATGTTGGAGAGGTTCGGGGCCGATTGCTCGACGCCGCGACGGAACTCGCCGTCGAGCAGGGGTTCGACGCGTGCGGGCTACGCGAGATCGCCTCGCGGGCGGAAGTGAGCCCGGGGATGATCGCCTATTACTTCGGTGACCGGCAGGGCCTCTACGAGGCGATGTTTCAGCGCGCCTTCGATCGGATCGCCTCCAAGGTGCGCGCATTGCTCAGCGACCCGGGTCGGGCGGAGGGAGACCGCATCGGCGAACTGGTCCGGATTCAGGTCGAGGCGATCGCGGCGGACCCGTGGCTGCCTCGCCTGGTGATTCGCGAAGTGCTCGTGCGCGGTGAATCTCCCATGGCGGATTCGCTCGGCGAGATCATCGCGAAGGGTCCGATGCAGATGATGATCGGCTGGCTGGAAGAGGAACAGGCGAAACACGTGATCCGGGAAGACTTGGACCCTCGGATGCTCGCCATGACGATCGCCAGCCTGACCGGCTTTCCATTCTTGATGCTGCCGGTCGTGGGCGATCAGATCGGCATCCAGCTCGACGATGATTTCCCCGAAAAACTGATCGAACACAACCGCAGGATTCTCGATTGTGCACTCCGCGCCCGTACGGAGGACGAACGGTGAACTCGTTCGCAAAGCAGCTTCAGCGCATCCATCCACACATCTCCTCACGAAGTCGACCCGCTCCTCGGTCGGCGAGATTCGCGATCGTCTTGGTCGCAGCCCTCGTGCTCGCCCTGCCGAATGCGGGTTGCGGCGATTCGAATGCGGCGCACACGCCCGATTCGGCAGCGAATCGTCTGGAAGCCCCGATCACGCGGCTTCGGGTCCGAGTCGAACCGGTTCGTCTCGCGCGACTCGCGGCCGGCGAACGCGTCACCGGCACTGTGCGCGCATTCCATCGAGCCACCATCACGGCGGAGACTCAGGGGCGTGTGCTGGCGCGCGTCGTCGAACCCGGCGCTTCGATCGAAGCCGGGGGAAAGATCGTCGAACTCGAATCCTCGCGTTTCGAGTTGGAGCTGCGACGCTCGGAGGCCTCGCTCTCTGCGGCGCGCACCGTGCTGCGCCACGCGGAACGCGAGTTCGCGCGGGCCGAGAGGCTGATCGCACAGAAGGCGATGAGCACCCAGCAGCACGACGATTTGCGTCACGCCGTCGATCGTGCGAGCGACGAGATCACGCTCTCCGAGGTCGCTCGTGATACCGCCCGTCGCAATCTCGCGGACACGCGAATCGCGGCACCCTTCGATGGCACGGTGGATTCGATCGCGGTGAACGTGGGCGATTTCGTCACGGTGGGAACGCCGGTCGCGACCCTCGTCGATCTCTCTCGCGTGCGCATTTTCGGCGGGGTGACGGCCCGCGAAGCGGCGCGACTCGTAGTGGGCACGAAGGCCCGCGTGAGCTTTGCCGACCTCGGCGGTTTGATTTTCGAGGCCACGCTCGAGAGCGTCGGGCGTGTAGCGGCGAGCAAGGACGGGACCTACGGGATCGAGTTATGGATGGACGACGCCGAGGGTCGCATGCGCGATGGCCTCGTCGCCCAGATCGAATTGCCCGATCCCGACGTAGAGCTCAGACTGCTTGCGCGTCGGGCGGCGCTCCTGCGACGCGATGGTCACGCGGAGGTCTTCATCGTCGAAGGGGAGGGCGAAGCCGCGGTTGGGCGTACGCGCCGCTTGCGGACGGGTCGTAGTCAGGGTGAGTGGATCGAGATTCTCGAAGGACTCGAGGAAGGCGACCGCGTGATCTGGGATGGGCACTTCGCGCTTGCCGACGGGACCGCTGTCCTGGTCGACGGTGCGGACGAAACCGGTCGCGAGTCTCATGTGCAGGCACCCGAGGCGACAGCAACCCCCGCTCCTTCCCTCGCCCCCGTCGTTGCGAAGGAGTAGCCGATGGAGCGAATCATCCGCTTCTTCGTAGAGCGTCATCTACTCGTCAACGTCATCACCCTGGCCGTCATCATGCTCGGTCTGCTCGCGACGATCCGGACCAATGTCGAAGGGTTCCCGGAAGCGTCGATGCCCCTGTACGTGGTGACCGCCTCCCTGCCCGGCGCCGCGGCCCGCGATGTCGAGACGAAGGTCACGATTCCGATCGAAGACGAGCTGCGAGATCTCGACGGACTCGAGAGCTACACGACGATCGTGACCGACAACCGGTCGGTGACGACCATCAAGATCGACGATGACACGTCGGACGAGGACATCTTCAAGAAAGAGCGTGAGATCCGGAACGCGATCGACTCGATTCGCGACTTTCCCAGCGACATGCGCGACGACCCAAGGGTCATCGTCATGGAGCCGAACAAGCAACCGGTGCTCGAAGTCGCGGTCTCGGGGGAGAAGGGTGCGCTGGTCGCTGCGGAAAAGCTGATCGAGCGGACGCTCTTGCGCCTCGAGGGCGTCGGAGAGGTCAAGACCGTCGGTCTGCCGGATCCCGAGCTTCGGGTCCTGATGGATCCCGAGGCGGCTCGCTCCCACGGCGTCACGATCCTCGACGTCAGTCGGGCGATCGAGCGGCGGAATGTCTCCGACACGGGGGGTGTTCTCGAGAGCGCGGGGAGTCGTCGCCAGGTCGTCATGTGGGGTCGCTATGAAGATCCCGCTGAAGTCGGTGAGACGATCCTGCGCTTCGATGACGCCGCTCCGCTTCGGGTGCGAGATGTCGCGCGCCTCGAGCTCGGCCGAGAGGATGTCGGACTGATCGCCGGGACGAACGGGCGGCCCGGACTCTCGCTCGTCGTGGTCAAGAAATCGGACGCCGATATGATCGATACGCGGAACGAGATCGCGCGGGCGCTCGAGGAACTCGAGTTGCCGCAGGGCGTGTCCGCCACGATCGTGAACGACGCGTCCTACGAGATGTCGAATCGGCTGAGTGTGATCGCGAGCAATGGCATCATGGGGCTCAGCCTCGTTGCGGCCATCGTTTTTCTCTTTCTCGCTCCCTCCGCTGCCATCTGGGTCTGTCTGGGTGTGCCGCTTGTGATCCTCGGTGTGATCGCCCTGATGCCCCAGGTGGGCATGACGATCAACTTCGTTTCGACCATCGCTTTCGTGATCGTGCTCGGGATGCTCGTGGATGACGCGGTCGTCGTGGCAGAGAAGGTATTGCTGCGTCGACAGCAGGGCCTGAGTCCTGCGGACGCGGCGATTTCGGGCACGATGATGGTCGCCCGGCCCGTCATCGCCTCGGCGGCGACGACCCTGCTCGCCTTTGCCCCGATTCTGGCGATCGGCGGGATGCCCCAGAAGATCATCTGGCAGATCCCCGCGGTGGTCTGCCTCGCCCTCGCCCTCTCCCTGCTCGAGAGCTTCTTCATCCTGCCGGCCCACATGTCGATGGTGCGAGGCGATGCGAAGCCGCAACCCAAGCGCGCCTTCGTGCTCGCGATCGAGGATCGCTATCGCAAGGCTCTCCATCGTCAGCTTCCGAATCGAGGCAAGGTCATCGTGGTGTTCGCGACGATCTTCATCGCGATCTCGATCTTCGTCCTACCACGGATCGAATTCGAGTTCTTTCCCCAGGATTCGTCGCCGGGATTCGCGATCAAGATTCGGATGCCACCCGGGACGCCGATCGAACGGACCGAAGCCGCCTCCGACGCGATTCAGGCGCAGCTGCCCGGGATCATGAGCGTAGACCTGCTGGCGCTCACCTCTCGAGTCGGGCATATGGACTCCCGGGCGTTCGATCGAGAATACGGCTCCGCCGAGAACGAGGCCGTCGTCACGGTTCATCTCGATCTCAAGAACAAGAGGAAGAGTTCGGCGGAGTGGATGAAGATCCTGCTTGGGCGCCTGGCTACGCCGCTCGACGCCGAAATCATCTACGAGGCCGCGGTCGACGGCCCGCCTGGTCTCGAGCCCGTCAACGTCTTCATTCTCGCCAACGATGACATCGTTCGACGGCAGGCGGCGGTCGCCCTCTCCGATTTTCTTCATGGGATCGCGGGGGTCACCAACATCACGATCGACGAGAAACTCGGGATGCGTCAGATCGACTTGAACCCCGATCCCGAGCGCCTTGCCCGGCGGGGATTGGATGCGCGGGATCTCGGGTTGACCCTCAAGGCCGCCTATTACGGGTTGATCGCATCCGAGATTCGCGACATCGACGAGACCACCGAAATTCGCGTCACCCTCGAGCCCGCCGCACGCCGCTCGATCGACGCTCTGCTCGAGATGCCGGTCAGGAATAGCCGGGGCGATCTCGTGCTGTTGCGAGATGTCGTCGATCCGATCGAGATTCCGGCGCTTGCGAAGATCCTGCATCGAAATGGACGCCGCGCCGCGGCCGTCACAGCCGGCCTCGATCCAGATGCAGGGGAGACCGGTACGACCGTCGCCGAGCGGATCGAAAGGGAGTTCTTGCCGCGTTATGCGGGGCGGCCGGATATCGAGATCGAAATATCCGGGGAAGTCGTGCAATCCCGACGCGCGATCGGGGATCTCGGATTGGTCGGGCTGATCGTCTTCTTTGGAATCGGCGCGGTGATCGCGATCATGCTCGGCTCGTTCCTGGAAGCCTTCTTCGTGATCGCAGTCGTCCCCTTCGCGGCGATCTCGGTCGTGCTCACGTTCTGGCTTCACGGAATGAACTTTTCGTTACTTCCGTTGATAGGGTTGATCGGCCTTTCGGGAGTCGTCGTGAACGCCTCGATCGTCATGGTCGATGCGGTCCATCAAGCGCAGCACGGGCTTCGGCCGGGTGCGGGCAAGGCGGAACGCAACGATGTCATCATCGAGGCCTTCGTGACGCGCTTGCGTCCGGTTCTCGTGACGAGTCTGTCGACCTTCGGTGGGGTCATGCCGACGGCCTACGGATTCGGCGGCTACGACGCGATCATGTCTCCGATGTCCCTCGCCCTCGGCTGGGGCCTCGCATTCTCGTCGGGGGTGACGCTCTTTCTGGTGCCCTCGCTCTACGTGGCGGCGAACGACATCAACCGCAAGATCGAAGCGTGGCGTGGGCGCGGGTCCGTCCATCTCGATATCGCTGAAGAAGAGGCGGCTTGATGGATCGTTCACCGCGGATCGTGCCGGAAGACCTGGGCGGTGATCCGGAGAATCGGCCACCCCAGATTCTCGGGACGGTGGCCAGACACCCGCATCTGCTCGAGCCCATGCTGAAGTTCTCGACGGCGCTCGCAAGCGGGGTACTCCCGCGACGCGCTTCGGAGATCCTGGCGCTCCGCGCAGCCTGGAATTGCCGATCCGATTTCGAGTGGGGGCACCATACGCGCTATGGCCTCGATGCGGGCTTGTCTCAGGAAGAGATCGACCGGCTCGCGGGCGGAGCGCCCGAAGAGGGTTGGAACGCCGAAGATGCGATACTGGTTCGCGCCGCGGACGAGCTGCATGCCGGCCAGGATCTCAGTGACGAGACCTGGAACGGTCTCGCCGAGAACTTTGACGAGCCCCAACTCGTGGAGATTCCCTTCGTCGTGGGGCAGTACACGATGCTGTCGATGGTCGCGAAATCGACGGGCGTGCCGGTCGACGACGCGCTTCCGCGATTCCCCGACCGACGAAGTTCCGCCCCTTGAAGAGGGCGGGCGCACGACCGCGTCAGTCTTCCGACTTCAGATGCACGATTTGCGGGGCCTCGGAAACATAGGGCCCCATCATCTCGGCCATGCCGTTCTCTGCGCGCCATGCCATGTAGGCCCCATGGTTCTCGCGGGTCGTCCACTTTTCGTAGAGGAGGATGCGGTCCGCATTGTCCGCGTCGGTGTAGACCTCGACCAGCTCACAGCCCTCGAAGGCGCGCGTGTCCGTGAGGGCCTCCATGAGGGTCTTCAGGAAACCGGCGCCCTTGCCCTCGTTGCACTTGAAATCCGCGATCACCGTATGGGCCATGTTGTGCTCTCCTCTCTCGATTGCCGAAATCGATCCGGCAAGACCAGGAGTGCAGCACAGCCCGTGGACGGACGCATCCGTCGCCCTCGACCGCCCGTGCCCCCGGATCCCTTGCTCGAGAGCTACCGCCGATCTTCTCGTCCAAACGCCCCGACCGCTCTGATGGACATCCACCAATTCAAACCGGGATGGTCAAGCCAGCCGGAGGGGCGGCGACGAGGGAATCTGGAGGACCGCGGCGTGGGCAACCGTACGCTCGCCTGGATCGACGGAGGAAGGGCCGTGGACATCGAGGCTTTTGCGAGTGCGTTCTCGCTGATTCCGAGCTGGAACTTGGATCGCGCTGACGCTGCTTCGAACCGGCTCGACCGGGACTCGTCTTACTCGAGAGAGGGCGGTCTCGGCATCGGTCGTTCGGATGCCGGGGTCGCACTCGAACTCTCTGCACGAGCGATCGCCGCGCTCGAAGCGGCAGCGCCTCCGGGGGATGCCTCGCGGAGCAGCCGACCGGAATCGCGTGAAGAATCGAAAGAGTCCGAGAAACGTGGCTCGGCGAATCGGGAGTTGAGCGCGGAGGAGCAGGACAAGGTCCGGGAGCTGCGGGCACGAGACGCAGAAGTGCGTGCCCACGAGAACCCGCACAAGGCGGCGGCGGGTCGGCACGCCCGGGGCGGGTCCAGATTCGAGTTCGAAAAGGGGCCCGACGGACACCGATATGCCGGCGGGGGGGGAGGTTTCGATCGACACCTCGCCGGTGGCGAATGATCCAGATGCAACGATCCTCAAGATGCAGCAGGTACGCCGCGCCGGCGGAACCCTCATCGCAGGATCGAAAGGTCGCCTCCCAGGCTTCGCGAACCGAGGCCAGCGCCCGTGCCGAAAAGTTGCAGAAGGCGAATGCAGAGAGCGAGGAGTCTCCCGCCCGCTCGGGTCTCGCGTCGTACGAGCAGCGTGTCTCGCGAACGATTCCGGCGGCGTATCGCAATGCGGCTGGTGCCGAGTCGGGCCGGGGCGCAAGAGATCCGCGCGGATCGAACCTGGATGTCGTTGCCTAGCACTGGGATTGCGACCTGATGGGAGCGTCCCGCCGGATCGCGAAGACGGGAATCGAGCGAAGCGCTCCATGTGCTCGAATCGTCGGCTCGGGGTGAGCGCGATTGGGACCCTCGAAGTCAGCTACCCATTTTCTTGAGGTCGGCCAGCACGCCCTTCGCAGTCGCCTTGAGTGTCTCGAAGACACCCTCGCCGGTCGTCGCGCAGGCGCCGAATTCCGGGGCACCCTGAGGATTCAGGAGCCGCTGGAGTTCTTCGAGTGGGGCGGCGTTGGGAAGATCCCGCTTGTTGTACTGGATCACGTAGGGAACCTTGTCGAGGTCGTAGCCCTGTTCCTTGAGATTCACATTGAGGTTGTCGAGGCTCTCGACGTTGGCTTCCATGCGTTCGATCTGGCTGTCGGCGACGAAGACAACGCCGTCCACGCCCTTCAGGATCAGCTTGCGGCTCGCGTCGTAGAAGACCTGACCGGGGACCGTGTACAGGTGGAAGCGGGTCTTGAAGCCGCGGATCTCGCCGAGGGCCAGCGGAAGGAAGTCGAAGAAGAGGGTGCGTTCCGTTTCCGTCGCGAGGGAGATCATCTTCCCCTTCACGTCGGGGTTCGTCTTCTGATAGATATGCTGCAGGTTCGTCGTCTTGCCGCAGAGGCCCGGGCCGTAGTAAACGATCTTGCAGTTGATCTCTCTTGAGCTGTAGTTGATGAAAGACATGGGGTGCTGTCCGTTTCTTCGAGAAAGAGAGGATGGTTCGGCTAGTGCGAGAGGGGCTTGCGGTCTCGCCGCAGATTCACCGAGAGCTAGTCAGAGAAGAGGTTGTCGATATCGTCGTCAGTAATTTCAGCGAAGGGCGAACTCGTTGCCTGCGCCTCGTTCTCCGCCTTCTTCCGAATTTCTTCGAATACCTTGGCGAGCTCGTTGCCCGCCTTCTTGACTCGAAGGCGAACCAGGCCGAGTGAGCTTCTCTCATCGAATACGACGACGAGGATCATCCGTTCACCGACCAGGCTCATGTGCAGATTGTCGCGCTGGCCCTGGTGAAAATGGATCGGGAATTCTTCTTCACCTACGATCTTGGCGAGACCGCCCGTCGCGGCGACACAGCCGGCGGTCAGACTTGCGAGACTGGTGGTATCGATGCCCTGCAGCTCGCCGGCCTCGCCCACGAGCTGACCGGCCTTGTCGACCACGAAGACGCCCTTGGCGTTGGCGTCTCGGACCAGCTTTTTGATGATCGCGAGGACTTGGTCGAAGTCCTCCTGCTGCATCACGAGCTGGGATTCCATCATCGGCAGTAGCCTCTGTAAACGTCCGGGAAATGGACCCTTTTTGTCAGGTTAACCCGCGTGGGGAGCGCCCGGCAAGCACGACCCTCGACTCGAAGGTTCGGGTGCTTCGAGAGAGATCGGTCGGCGTCTGGTCCGGCTTTAGGAGAGAGGCGTGGTTTTTGGACCGCGGGCCCGTATATCGAGCCAACACGCGACAAGCGTATGGTCATGGTTTGCCTCCGGCGACTCCTTTCGAGTTCGCTCTCAGGCCCAGGTCGGTTTCGAGATGTGGAGCCCAGCGTAGGGGGTCAGTCCCCGAGCGCTCGCCGATTCTCGATCGCCCGGCTCACGGTCACATGATCCGCGTATTCGAGATCCCCGCCGAGTGGCATGCCATACGCGATCCGGGTGACACGCGCGGTCGCGCCGCGCAGTCGATCGGCGAGGTAGTAGGCCGTGGCATCTCCCTCCGCGGTTGGATTCGTCGCAAGGATGATCTCCTTCACGCCGTCCTTCGCGACGCGCGCTGTGAGTTCGCTGACGCGCAGGGTTTCGGGTCCCATCCCGTCGATCGGAGAAAGCGCTCCACCTAACACATGGTAGAGCCCCTTGAAACCACCGCTGCGTTCGATGGCTGCCATGTCCGCGGGCTCCTCCACGACGCAGACGATCGTGGTGTCTCGATCCGGATGCGCGCAAATCGAGCAGGGCGTGCGATCCGAGAGCGTAAAGCAGGTCTCGCAGACGACGGTGTCGCGTTGGAGTCGGGCGATCGATTCGGAGAGCTCCCGTGAGACGTCTTCGGGTGCGCTCAAGAGGAAGTAGGCGAGGCGGCTCGCAGATTTTTCGCCGATTCCCGGCAATCGCTTCAGGCTTGCGACCAACCGATCCATTGCCGGGGAAGACGACATGTCAGCCCCCGGCTCCGGGCATCCCGGGGATTCCTGCGAGCATCGACTGCTGCATGCGCGCCATCTCCTGTGCAACCGCTTCCTGCGCCTTCGCGAGCGCTGCGTTGACCGCCGCCGCAACGAGATCCTGGATCATCGCGCGATCGTCGCCTTGGATCAGAGTGGGTTCGATTTCGATCGAGAGCACGCGCAGCCCGCCGGAGACCGTCGCCTGGACCATTCCGCCGCCCGAACTCGCCTCGAAGCGCCGCGCCGTCAATTCCTGTTGCAGCTCGCCCATCTTGCTCTGCATCTGTTGAGCACGCTGCATCATCTCCTGCATCTCGTTTGGATTCACCGATTCTCTCCGAGGGGGCGGATCTCGACGATTTCCGCGTCGAGGACTTCGATTGCCATGTTGACGGATTCGCTATTGAGCGCCTCCTGGCGTTGTTTGCGTGATCTTTCCCGTGACTGACCGTTCTCCTCCTGAGCGGCGTTTGCGGCCGCGACCTCGATGGTGATTCGAGTCGGTTGACCGAAGAGGTCCGACGCGAGGGCCTCTAGATCTCCGACACGCTGGCGCAAGCGCTCGGCGTGAAAGGCGGCGGGTGTACCGATGCGAATCGTGTTGCCTTCGATGGCCACGAGCGAGCTGGCGTCGAGGGCCGCAAAGCGCGCGCGGTCCTTGTCGAGTGCTTTGGTACGGAACCGATCGAAGAGCGTGGCCGGTGGTGCGCCGCCCCCGATCGTGGGCGTCTGGGCAGGGGCTCTCTCGGGTGCGGGGGGGCCGCCCGTCTCGTCGAATCGCGCGGGCTCCGGGGGAGACTGTCTCGGCGTCGGCTCTTTCGCGGCTTTCGGGGCGTCTGAGGAGTCGACCTCCGGCGATGCCAGAGCGGAGTCGGCAGCGCGCTCCGGAGCGCGGCGCGGGGGGCGGCGCTCGGCGACCGGGTTTCCGCGTCCTCCGCCATCT
>JAPYTP010000109.1 GCA_029941885.1 Myxococcota bacterium | reverse complement strand
GACGCCGACGACACCACCGGGCGCGAGCGCATTCCAGGTCCGCTCGATCGCCTCGCTTCCGTAGAACGGGTCGTTCGTCGCGTGAGTGAGGGCATGAGGCCCCTCGAAAAGGTCGAGCACGATTGCGTCATAACAATCAGCGCGGCTCGCGGATTCACGAATGCAATCCGCGACATCGCTGATCTTCGTCTCGACCCGCGGGTCATCGATGGCAGCACCGGTCAATCCTGCGAGGGGGCCGCGGCACCATTCGACGATGATCGGATGCAACTCGGCGACACTGATGACGGCCTCGCCGGGGACCGTATCGAGAACGGCCCGAAGGGTCATCGCCATGCCCAGACCGCCGACGAGCACCCGCGCTCCCGGGGCGAGACCCGCGCAGGTCTTCACGCCGAGGATCTCCTCGGAACGGCTCGCACGACTATTCATCAGGACGCGGCCGCCCACGAGAATCAAGAAATCGTCGACGTCACGCCGTCGAAGCTCGAGTGGGCCGTCGGGAGTCTCGCGCTCGTCGAGAGTCTCCCAGGCCTTGCTCATGCCGACTTTTCCCTCGCCGCACGCTTCGACTCGCGGGCACGGCGCAGCACTTCCTGCGCATCGAGATGGTCTTCACCGGCCCGTGCGAGGTACTCATCGTAGCGACCATTGAAATCTCGAACGCCCGACGGCGTGATCTCGACGATCCGAGTGGCGAGTTCATTCACGAACCAGCGGTCGTGGGAAACGAAGATCAACGTCCCTTCGAAGGCGTTGATCGCCGCGACCAGCGCCTCGATGGCTTCGAGATCGAGATGGTTCGTCGGTTCGTCGAGGATCAGCACGTTTGGCTTTTCGACTGCCTGGCGTGCGAACAGCATTCGCGCGGCCTCACCCCCGGACAGAGCCTCGAGCTTCTTCTTGCTCTCGTCACCGGAAAAGAGAACCGCCGCGAGCTGTCCCTTTACGAAGCCGATCCCGTGCTGGGGACAGAACTGCGCGAGCCAATCATCGAGGCTCTGGCGATCGGAGCCAATCTGCTCCTTGTGATCCTGAGCGACGTAGCCGGGCCAGGTCTCGTAGCCCCATTCGGCACTGCCGCAATCCGCCTCGACCTCGCCCATCATGATCTTGAGAAGCGTCGACTTCCCGATTCCATTCGGGCCGATGATCGCGACGCGCTCGCCGCGCTGCACTGCGAAATCGATTCCATCGAGAACGACGTTGTCATCGTAGGCCTTGCCGATCCGCTTGAGTTCGATGACCTGCTTCCCACTGGGTCGTCTCTGCGTGATATTGAATTTCGGATAACGACGTGAGCTCTCCGGCAGCGTCTCGATTTCGATGCGATCGATCGCCTTGAGCTTGCTCTGAGCCTGACGCGCCTTCGACGCCTTCGCGCGAAAGCGCTCGACGAAGGCCCTGTGATCCGCAATCTCGGATTCCCGCTTGGCAATCTCTGCCTCGCGCCGCTCACGCTCCTCGCGCTTGGCGCGGACGAAGGAGGCATAGTTTCCGGGATAGGCCTTGATCGTCTCGTAGTCGACATCCACGATCGACGACGCAACCGTGTCGAGGAAGCGGTGATCGTGGGAGATCAGGATCGCCACGCCCCGAAAGCTCTCGAGAAATTGTTCCAACCATCGGATCGAGAGGATGTCGAGGTGGTTCGTCGGTTCGTCGAGCAGGAGCGCGTCCGGCTCCGAGGCGAGCACCTGCGCGAGCAGGACGCGAAGCTTGAAACCACCCGAGAGCGTCGAGAGGGGCTGCTCGTGAACCGCCGTCGAAATCCCGAGTCCTTCGAGAATTTCGCCCGCGCGCGCCTCGAGCCCGTAGCCATCTCCCTGGATAATGATGTCCTCGAGTTCCGAGTAGCGATCTCCATCGAAATGATCCTCGGCGGTTGCCAGGATCTTCTCCTTTTCGGCCATCGCCGCCCAGAGCGGCTTGTTGCCCATCATCACGACGTCGACGATCCGCTCTTCCTCGTACTGGAAGTGGTCCTGCTCGAGCACCCCGAGGACCGCGCGCTTCGGAATCGACAGATCACCATCGCTCGCGCTCTCTTCTCCCGTCAGGATCTTGAGCAGCGTCGACTTGCCGCAGCCATTCGCGCCGACGACGCCATAGCGTTCGCCGCGGTTGAATTGCAGGGACACATTTTCGAAGAGGACACGGTCCCCGTAGTATTTCGCGAGGTTGGATAGAGAGATCATCGTCCTGACCGGCTAGAGCAGTGGCGGGGGGGTGGCCGATCCCTCGGATCGGCGGGCGGCCAACCTTAGCGGAGTCGGAGGCCCGGGTCCCGCAGGCCCGGATCGGGCCTCACTCGGCTGCCTTCGAGAGCCAGCGGCCCTGGGACATCACCCCCTCGATCTGGCGTAGATTACGGATATCCAGAAGCGGATCGGCAGCGAGCAGGACGAGATCCGCGCGCATCCCGGGCGCGATCTGGCCCATCTCGTCCTGGAGGGAAAAGAACCGGGCCGGCGCCAGGGTGGCCGCAAAGAGAGCCTCCCGGGGCGAGAGACCGCTCCTCACGAGCAACTCGAGCTCCCGATGGAGACTGTCACCGGGAATGGCCAATCGAATCGGCGTATCGGTCCCGGCCGCGATCGGAACGCCCTGTGCCTTCATTTCAGCCACAAGGAAGAGGCTCCAATCCGCGAAGGTCATGTCGGATCGGGCATCCCCGTCATCGAGTTCTCTCGCGATTCGACGCCAGCGATCCTGAACCGAGATCGGCAGTGCTTCGAGGGCGCTCCACCATTGCGGCTCCCGATCGGGGCGGGATCGATTGAACGCGTTCAGGCGCAGGGTGGGCACCTGCATCGTCTGCCGGAGACTCGCCAGGACCACGCGACACCGATCCGCGTCATACGCCGCGATCGCAGGCAGCCTCTGGCTCTCGTGCAATTCACGACGAAGCTCGTAGCCACGCCCCGCGTCGTAAGACCGAAGACGCACCCGCCTGGCTTCGAGAAGCGAGCGCCAATCGGAGGCGCAAGCGAGTTCGATGTTCCGCAGGTGCTCCATCGATCCGGTCTCCGGCCCAGCGACGTCCGCGGTGAGCGAGAGCGGAACATGGGAAGCAATCGGCATTCCGAGAGCACGGGCTTCAGCGACGAGCGCTCCGAAGACCACCGGGCTCACGAGTTCGTAGATCTTGATGAAATCCGCGCCGCGGTCGTGCAACCACCGAACCTTCTCGCGAGCCGCCGGGGCGTCGGGAACGCCGGTCCCCAACTCGGGCTGCTCGTCGGTGGCACCATCGTAGACGACGAGCGCACCATCGAGAAGCGGCCCCGACACGAACAACCGCGGCGCCGCGACCCCCTCCCGCCCCCATCCGCTCCGCAGTTCCACGAGTCGCTCCAGATCACCCCCCGTATCGCGAACACTCGTTATGCCGTGCGCGAGAAAGAGCGAGGCCATCGCGTCCGTCAGTTCGGGGTCGTACAAGAAATGCACGTGCGCATCCCAGAGACCGGGTATCAGGAATCGTCCGCGACCGTCGATCACTCGGCTCGCCGGAGGCCCCCCTGCGCCCATCGCGCCGACCCAGACGATCCGGTCTCCGAGTGTGACGACCCGCTGATCCGAGCGGGACTCGCCCGCGGCGTCGACGAGGGTCACTCCTTCGATCGCGATCTCCGCGATCGGCGCTCGCGTCACGCAGGACAAGAGCGGCGCCGCCACGAGCGCCATCAGCACCCATCGCCCTCTCAGAACGCGACTCTGCCCTCCGTACCAGAAGGCCGATCCCCTGTGTACGAGCCGATTCGAATCCAAATCTCCCCCGATCGATGCATTCGGAATGCTCGGACTGGGCCGCGCCCGCTTGCCCGGCCTCCCGATCCACCCGGGCACGGGGAATCCGCGATCCGGCGGCGGGTCCGAAGTCAAAGCCGCTTTCGCTGCAATTCGAGGGACAGTTCCTCGGCGGGATTGCGCAACCCTTCCCGCTCTCCGAGATTGAGGATTCGGACACACAGCCGATCCGGCTCGAGTTCGAGAATCCCGACGCTGCCCAGACGATTCGAATAGAGATGGGGCTGCGTTGGACTGCCCGAGTTCACCTGCACCACCCCGTCGCGATGGTCGATGCGCTCGAAATGGGTGTGCCCCGTGAAGAGGATCTCCGGCTTCTCCCCGCCGAGATCCCGATCGACGATCACCTCGATCGGCAGGTCTTCAGGCTCGGTGTCGTGGATCATCGCCAGGCGCCATCCCTCGAGATCGAGCCATTGCACATCCGCCATGCGCGCATCGTTCCAGCCCATGTCGTTGTTCCCCCTTGCGGCGAGGACAGGAGCGTATCCCTCGAGCCAGTCCAACACTCCGTCGGATATAATGTCGCCCGCGTGGAGGATGAGATCCACGTCGCCGAACACGTCGGCCACCTCGTCCCACAACGCGGGGCGCCGATTGGAGAGATGGGTGTCGGAGAGCAGGCCGATTCGCATTTCGATCCGAATCCTACACCAGCGCCACGATCTTCCGAGTGGTCCCCGGACTTGCCGGAACCGTCGACGCTATTCGACGAGAGCGTACCGATCGATCTCTAGTCCGTCCGGACGAACAGGAAGTCCCCGTCCTCGTGGCGCGCGGTTCGGATTGCACCGAACTGAGGGGTCTGGTCCGAATCGCGCATGACGGGGATGCGAACCTGCACATGCAAACTGGTCGCATCCAACACGTCCCCATTCTCCCGAAGCGCCCGCAGGAATGCGTTGGCGAAGACCGAATATTTCCCCCCACCTCCCCCGTCGACGACGGGCTCGTTGCCCCCGGATGCGAGCGCCACACGCGTCCGCCGTTCGGCGAGACGCTCCAGGTGACCCGGACCTCTGCGCGTCACCTGGATGCCTCGGGTCAGGGTTCCCGAATAGCAGCTATCCGAAACCACCATGACGTGCTTGGCCTTCATGGCCCGCAGGATCGACGTGATCTTCGCGTTCGAGACCCAGTTCGTCTCGTCATCCGAAGCGGCGTCGACGGGCAGCCAATAGCCGAGGCCAGCCTCTTCATCGTTCCACCCGTGTCCGGCGTAGTAGATCAAGAGATTGTCACGGGGACCGACCTTGTCGCGATACTCGCTGAAAGCCCGGATCAGGTCGGCGCGTGTCGCGTTCAACAGCAGCTCGGTCTCGAACCCGTACGCGTCCGTCAGCAGTCTAGCCACGGCTCGGGCATCGGAAACAGCCGTCCTTAATGCGGGCAGCGACTGGTAGTCGTCGATCCCGATCGCAAGCAGATAGTATCGACCGAAGTCAATACTCGGCTTCGGCGACTCCGGGGCCGGGACCATGGGGCTCGGAATGATCGTCAGGCCGGAGGGGGCGAGCAGACTCGCCGGGGTGGCATCGACCGCCGCGACGACGCGGACCAGTTCGGCATCAGCGGCCTCGATGAAGTCATCGAGGCCGGCTTCGAGGGCCTGCCTCCACATCGCCCGACTGAACCCGCCACGAACAACCCTCTTGTACCCCTCCACGAGCACCCCGACCTCGAGCCCGGGCAGGGGACCCGTGATGCGGATGCGCAACTCGAGCGCGGTCGAAGGCGCTTCCGTCGACTTGCTCTGCATCAGCCAGAGCTGTTCGATGGCGAGATTCAGACCGATCGCCTGGTCGTACCCGGGATCGCCCGATTCGAGCACGCGGAAGCCCGCGCTGCGAAGAGCTCGGATCGTCGCATCGCGCACGATTCCCGGGACGGTCAGATCGGGCTTGAGGAAGATGCTGGGACCCGGACGCCCGTTCTGGGCGGTACCTCGCCCGATTGCACGCGAACGCCGGTCGGTGTCATTGAAATCGCCGGTCAGGGTCGGCGTGAAACCACGACCTGCGAAATCCTGGAAATCGCGCTGATCCACGATCTGCGCGATCCGCACCGCAACCCCACTCTCGGGATTCTCGAGGACACCTGCCTTTTGCATCGGAAGAACGCCTGTACTGGTGCAAGCGCCGAGCAGCAGGGTGAGTGTGATCGGCACGACGAGGTTCGCTAGCAGCCGGGCACGACGGGGCGAGTACGACATGAGACCTCACGAAAATAGACACGACTACGGTATCGCATGCCGATTCGACTCGCGTCAGGAACCGGCCTCCTTCCGCGGGATGCGCGGCGAAAAGGAGGGCCTAGAGGGCACGGTGAGGTTCCTCTCTGTCGACGAGATGACGAGTCAGCGGATCAGCGCCCGCATCAGTGCGAAGATCCCCCACGGTAGGGCCAGAACTCGGGCATGAGACCCTTTTCGATCCGGGCAACGATCTGGCCTAGATTCATCCCTGATCTCGCCGATCGCCGTCCCCCTCGCGAAGGTGTTCCTCTTGGCCGCTCGAGTTCCGACTCCGAAAACCACGGTTCCCGATTCCGCTGGGAGCGACGTCGACGGGAATATCAGCCACTATCTGGTGCTCGTCTCCTCCGCCGTTCGACTGCGGATCGCCGAGGGACTACGCGCACGCGGCCACCACGTGACGGTGGCCGTGACGCATATCGTGAACAACCTCCCCGCCGAGGGACTGGGCATGTCGGCGCTCGCACAGCGTGCGGGACTGAGTCTCCAGCGCGCGGGCCAACTCGTCGCTCAGCTCGAGGAAGATGGCTACGTGCGGCGGGTCGCCGAGATCGACGATGGCCGCGCCCGAAGGGTCGTCTACACGCGACGCGGACAGACCCTTCTTCGTGACATCGACACGATGCTCGAGGAAACGAATGCCATGCTTGCCGAGATCGTCGGCGAGTCGCGCCTCGGGAAGCTGGTCAACGACCTCGCAAAACTGGATCGAGCACTGAACTCGCACATCGATGGCGTCCGCGTCGCGGCCGACTCGTCGCGGTGACCCCAGGAACACATCATCCGTCCGCGAGAGTTCTCAGCATCCGGTCGCGAGCGAAGCTCTCCTGGGTTCATCGCGACGCCGTCGGGCCCAGGTGGCATTTTGAGAAAGATATTTTACTATGTGGCCAGCGGTCGAACTCTCACCACGACGAGGATTTCGATGACCCGTGAACAGGAACTCCGGCCTGCGCCCTGGGTAACTCGCGACTCCGAGTTCTTCTGGGAGGCGGCGAAGGCCGACGAATTCGTCGGACAGAGCTGTGCCGACTGCGGGTCGTTGCGGTCCCCTCCCCGCCCGATGTGTCCCGAGTGCAATAGCCTGAACAGTGAGACCCGGACGCTCAGCGGGCGCGGAACCGTCTACTCCTGGGTGATTCCGCGACATCCGCCGGTCCCCGGTTTCGAAGGAACCCACATCGTGGCGGTGATCGACCTCGAAGAGGGAATCCGCTTCGTCTCGAATCTCTGCGACATCGAGTACGACGACGTCCGGCCCGACATGCCCGTCGAAGTGTTCTTCGAAGACACGCGGGACGGTTATCGGATTCCGCTCTTTCGGCCGATCGGGTCCTGACGCCACGCGCGCGACTCGGCTCGTGCCGCGGACAGTGACTCTTCGAGGAGTGAAAAAGAGTATGGGAAAGCTCGACCAGGTCGCCATCGCTGGAATCGGCAACACCGAGTTCTCCAAGAACTCCGGGCGCAGCGAGAATCAGCTCGCCGCCGAGTGTATCAAGAGTGCGCTTGACGACGCGGGTCTCGTGCCGAAAGACGTCGACGGAATGGTCACCTTCACGATCGACAACAATGAGGATGTCACGCTGATCCGGAATCTGGGCGTCGCCGCCCTCTCCTATTCCTCACGAATCCCCCACGGAGGGGGCGGGTCGGGCGGAGCTCTCGTGCATGCCGCCGGGGCGATCGTCGCGGGACTCGCTGACGTCGTCGTCGTCTGGCGGGCGATGAACGAACGCTCCGAGTATCGGTTTGGACAGCCGAACCAGTCTCCACCCGCACCCGGTGGTGGCGCGACGGGCATGGAATGGTCGGTGCCCTGGGGCGCCGCGACGCCAGCCTGTTGGCAGTCCATGGTCTCCCAGAGGTACATGGTCGAGTTCGGAGTCGGGAGCGAGGACCTCGCACAGATCGCCGTCCTGATGCGCAAACACGCCGCCAACAATCCAAATGCGTTCGGATTCGAAAGGCCGATCACGGTTGAAGATCATCAGAATTCGAGATGGATCGTCGAACCGATTCTGCGACTCCTCGACTGCTGTCAGGAAAGCGACGGGGGACAGGCCTTCGTCCTCACATCCCTCGAGCGCGCTCGTGACCTGAAACAACCCGCGGTCCGCATCTGCGCCGGGGCCCAACACGTCCCCTATCCCATCGACGCCATCACGAATTTCTATCAAGGCGACTTCACCGACATGGTGTCGACGATGGGAATGGCAAAGCAGCTCTACGAACAATCGGGCATCGGACCGAAGGACATCCAGGTCGCTCAGCTCTATGACCACTTCACCCCGATCGTCTTGCAACACCTGGAGGCCTGGGGCTTCTGCGCTAAGGGTGAGGCCATGGACTTCATCCGTGATGGGAATTGCGAACTCGACGGTCGCCTCCCCGTGAATACTCACGGGGGATTGATCGGGGAGGCCTACATCCACGGTCTCAACAGCGCGGCCGAAGCCGTTCGCCAGATTCGGGGAACCGCGATCAATCAGATCGCCGACGTGGAGAACTCGGCGTTCTCGTCGGGGATGACCGGGCTGATCTTCGGACGCGTCTGACGCGTCTCCAGCCGAGGGCTTCGCGCGGTCGAGGGGATCACAGCAAGGTCCTGTCCGACGAACGTTCGATGTCGAGCTCGCCGCAATTCGATCTGCCCACGTCTTCAGCGCGGCTCGGTTCCTCGATCATCTGGGCTAGCCTCCTCGACTAATCGAAGAAGGAGCGCAGGACCCGATGAGTTATGGCCGCTTCGATGAGACCCGCGATGACAAGGGCAATCGCGATTTCATAGAGGTCACCCGTCCGCGCGGGGGCACCACTGTCATCACGATGAACCGACCGGATCGGATGAACTCGATGGCATTCGAGCAGGTGATCCCGCTGCATGCGGCGCTCGAGGAGGTCGCTCACGATAACGAAGCGGGAGTCGTGATCCTCACCGGAACCGGACGCGGATTCTGCTCCGGCGCAGACACACAGCACTCGTCTCCCCCTCCCAACGTCGAAGGACTCACGCTCACGCGCATCGCCACCCGGTCGATGTCCATCCTCGCCGACCTCGTTCCTGCGATGCGACGCATGCCCCAACCCGTGATCGCTGCCATCAACGGCGCGGCGATCGGCGGCGGGATGTGCCTCTCCCTGGGCGCCGATATCCGGATCGCGGCGGAGTCCGCCTATTTCCGCGCCGCGGGCATCAACAATGGCCTCACGGCTCCGGAGCTTGGACTCTCGTTCCTGTTGCCACGCGCGATCGGGTCCTCTCGCGCTTTCGAGATCATGCTTTCGGGCCGCGATGTCGGGGCGGCGGAAGCCGCTGAGATCGGATTGGTCTCGCGCAGCGTGCCGGACGATCAGCTCCTCGACGTAGCTCTCGACCTAGCGGATCAGATCAACGGCTGGAGCACGAATGGGATCCAGCTCACGAAGAGAATCATGTGGGCCGGACTCGAATCGGGAAGCCTCGCCAACGCCGTCGAACTCGAGAGTCACACCCAGCTCTACGCGCGACTCACGACCCAGAATTTCGAGGAGGCCGTGAAAGCGCGAAAAGAGGGTCGGCCTCCTGATTTCAAGGATTGAAATTCGCAGCGCGGCCGAACTGGCAGTCCCCCGAATCCGGATCGACTTCGCGGAGGAGCCCCAACATGAGCACTACCGAACGGAAGTCCAAGACCCGACAAGACATTCTCGATGCGGCCCGGGAGATCTTCTATCGCGAGGATTATATCGGGGCGAACGTCGACGAGATCGCGGCGGCGGCAAAGATCTCCAAGGGCGCCGTCTATCGATATTTCGCGAACAAGGCGGCCCTCTATGTGTCCGTCCTAGGCGAAGACAGCCAGCATTTTTTTGCGGGGGCCGACCGCCGCGTCGCCAAGACGAAGGATCTCCACACTGCGGATCGCATTCGGAAACTCTGGTCCGACTACGTCGAGCACTGGATCCAGAACCCCGACGCATTTCGGATTTTCTGGGCGATCGACAACGAAGCCGTGATCGGCGAACTCCCAAAGGAGTTGACGGATCGTATCGCACAGAACTGGAAACGATCGCTCGAGATCACCCAGGCCGTGCTCGACGAAGGGATCCGACGAGGAGAACTGATCCCGATCGACACGTGGCAGGCAGCGCAGGCATTCTGGACGCTCGCAACGGCCCTGATCGATCACGACAATATTCGGGGGCGGCGACAGATCAGGGGGGGCGCATTTCGCGAGGTCTACGACTTCTCCATCGAATTGCTCCTTCGGGGGATGCTGGCCGATCCCAGCCAGTCGACTCTACCAGCCAGCCCCCTGTCGCAAGTCGAGTCCGCGTCGACGGACGAGTAGATCCCCATTCCCTGTATCCGAAGACGCGAAAGGCGGCGCCGCATTGGCCCTTTCGGATCCGTCCGACTTCCATGCCTGTCATTCGGTCTTACCGGCTTCTCTTTTCAACGGGAGCGCGATCAACTGTTCCCTGAACTTCGCCGGGTCGTTCGTGGGAAATTGGCAGACGCGGTCCTCGCACACATAGGCGGTCGTCTTCCCGGCGATCGCCTTCTTGCCGCGAACGATCGCGAGAATCTTCGCAAGAGACTCTCCGCGTGCACCTTCGCCCGTCTGGATCAACACCCGATTGGGGGCAAAGACCGATCGAAGCGGTGCCAACATCGCCGCCAGATTCGCGCCGTCGGGCCCCTCGACGAGCACGATTTCGCGTAATCCGGCTTCCCGGTCCGACACGACTTTCATCAGTTCCGATGATGCAGACGGCGCCTCGTTCAGGTGTTCGGCAAAAGCCGAATAGAGAAGAGCCAGCCGTTCGAGATAGCTCTCGTCCCCGGTGAGCGCGCCTAGCCTCGACAGATTCGCCGCCGATACCGAGTTCCCACTCGGGAGTGCTCCATCACTAATCGGCTTTTCCCGAGCGATCAGCGATTCACCATCGTCGGCCCCGCGATAGTAGCCACCCCCCGTGGCGTCCCCGTAATGAGCGTCTTGGATCGTCTGAAGTCGTATCGCCGCTTCGATCCAGCGCACCTCGCCGCTCGCTTCGTAGAGATCGATGAACGCGGCGATCAGGAACGCGTAGTCCTCCAGAAAGGAGGGGCCTCCGGCCTCGCCATCGAGGGAGACGCGTCGCAAGCGATCCCCTTCCAGCATGGACCCGAGAACGAATTCGCCGGCCGCACTCGCCGCCGACAAGTAGCGGCTTTCGTCCAGTGCGAACCCCGCTCTCGCGAGTGCTCCGATCATGAGTCCGTTCCACCCGGCCAGGATCTTGTCGTCACGCAGAGGGGGGCGTCGATCGCTGCGCGCCTTTAGTAGTCGTCCCCGTGCGGACGTGAGACTCCGATCGAAGACGGTCCGAGTCAGTCCGAGTGACGAAGCCACTTCATCCGGATTTCGTTTCACGTGAAGCACGTTGCGCCCCTCGAGCGGGCCTCTCCCGATCAGCCCGAACCAGCCGATCGCGACACGCGCCTGCTTGTCATCGAGATGTCTTCTGACCTCATCCAGGGTCCACGTGAAGAAGTAGCCCTCCTCTGATTCGCCGTCGGGCCGGAGACTGTCCGCATCGGTGGCCGAATAGAAACCGCCTCCGGCGTCCGTCATCTCCCGCAACACGTAGTCGAGGAGGCGACGCAGCACATCTTCGTAGAGTGGATCACCCGTCGCCTGAAGAGCTTCGAGATACGCGACCGCGATCAGGGCGTTGTCGTAGAGCATCTTTTCGAAGTGGGGCACGAGCCAACGAGGATCCGTCGCATAGCGATGGAACCCCCCTGCGAGATGGTCGTGGATACCGCCGGAAGCCATGCGGTCGAGGGTCAACTTCGCCAGCACGAGTGCGTCGGCATTGTCCGTGCGACGAGACTCCCGAAGCAACAGTCCGACCGGAAGCGAGGATGGAAATTTCGTTCCGCCCCCGACCCCGCCCCATTCCCGATCTGCGACCCGCGCGAAATGTTTCGTCACCCTGCCGAGGGCAGTTTCATCGAAGACAGCGCTCTGCGTGGCGGTGTGGCCCTCCAGAACCCGCTTCAGATGGGCTGCAAGCGTATTCGCGTTGCTTTCGACCTCGTCGCGCCGGGTGGCGAAGCTATTCGAAAGTTCCGTCAGGACCCGGGTGAAACCCGGGCGACGCGGTCGATCGTGTGGCGGAAAATAGGTTCCACCGTAGAACGGCTTGCCTTCGGGCGTGATGAAGACGTTGAGGGGCCATCCGCCTCGCTGACCCATCGCGTGGACCGCAGCCATGTAGATCGCATCGACGTCGGGACGCGCCTCGCGGTCCACCTTGATCGCCACGAAGCGCTCATTCATCAGTCGGGCGGTCTCGATCGAATCGAAGGACTCCTCCTCCATGACATGACACCAGTGGCAGGTCGCGTAGCCGATGCTCACGAGAATCGGCCTGTCGAGTCGGCGCGCTTCCGCAAACGCCTCCGCGCCCCACGGAAACCAGTTCACGGGATTATGGGCGTGCTGCTGCAAGTAGGGGCTCTTCTCGAGCAGCAGTCGGTTCGTGTAGAGCGGGCTTCCATCGGGGTGGAGATGACGGCTGCGGGCCTCGTACTCCGACCCACGTGCTGCGAGCGCCTCATGCAGGCGCGCTCGGAGCGCAACCGAAAAGGGCGGGGCCGCCGGCTGCTTCTCGGGAACTCGTCCCTTTCCACTGGCTGTCGACGACCCACCCACGACGATCAGGAGAAGTAGCAAGACGGCACTTCGGACGTCCCGACTTCGCATCAACACTGAACACGCCCTCGCTCGATTCGACAGGTGATCCTGCAGAGAATAAGGCGGACCTTCGATCGGTCCCAACACCGACTCGCGTCAAGAACCACGATTCGATTCCGCTTCCCAGTCCGATGTCATCAGACCCCCCAGCACAAGATCGACGATGGCTTTCGTATAGCCACCCTCCGATGGACTCCCGAGCCCGAGCCTTTCCGCTAGCGCCGCGTGCGTGAACTGCGCGGATGCGGAACTCAGAACGAAGAGAGCCGCGACGCGCGAGTCGATGTCCCGAACTCCGCGCGCGCCTGACTCGGCGAGGAAACGGCTGAGCATTTCGACCACCGGTCCAAGATAACGCTCGTAGAGGTAGTCGAGACGTGGCCCGGGGCGGGCGGACTCCGCGACGAGGATGCGAACCACGGCGGGACGCCGCATGAGCAATTCGATGCCGCGCTCGATGCCCTCCTCCAGAACCCGCGCGGAGTCGGGGCTTCCGACGCTCGTACCCAACAACTCGAGCAGGCCGCCCGCGGTGGGGCCCACACCGAAATCGAGGGCGGCACGCCAGAGGTCGTGCTTCGAACCGAAATGGTGGTGTACGAGGTTGTGGCTCACTCCCAGACGCCGGGTGAGCTCCCGAACGGACATGGCCTCGTATCCCGCCTCGCCGAACGCCTCCAGCGCAGCTTCGAGGATTTCGTCGCGGGTGTCCTCTCCAGTGGCGCCGGGCGGGCGCCCCGCCGGTCGCGATCTGCGCTGGTGCTCGGCCTGACTTGACATCTGCCCAATTTATCTCATGATCAATAGGGCAGCTAGCAAGTTATTGCGGATCCGACGCCGCACGGGCCACCGACAGGAGAGCCGACGACGTGGATTTCAGCCCCTTCGACAGCCGGTATTTCGACGACCCCTATCCCCTGTACAAGCGCCTGCGTGATCAGGACACCCTGCACTATTCCCAGCAGGACAAGGTTTTCTGCGTCACGCGCTACGACGAAGTGCGCGATGTGTTCAAGCGGCCCGATCTCTTCTCTTCTCGAGGCGGGTTCGCGAGCCTGCTCATGCAGAGCTGGGACCGAGTAGGACCCCGTGATCTGATCGAGATGCTTCGCTTTCTGGTTCGTACGCGAATCAATCCCTTGAAGTTCCGAGGGGCGCCGAAGTCGATCATCACCGCTGATCCGCCAGACCACGCCCCCCTACGGCAGATCGTGAATCGAGGCTTCACAGCGAGGCGGATCGCGGCGTGGGAATCGCGAATTCGCGAGCTCAGCGAGGGCTATATCAGCGGTCTGGCGGATTCCGAGCCGTTCGATGTGGTGGCGGAGCTGGCCTACCCGCTCCCGATGATGATCATCTCCGAGATGCTTGGAGTCGAAACCGAGCGCCTCGCGGATTTCCGTCGTTGGAGCAATGGAGCGATCAACCTCCAGACGAGCGGTACACGCGCGCCCTCGCCCGCCGCGAACCTCGCGAACGCGGGAGAACTGCTTCAGTACGTTCGCTCGGTGGTCGAGCGGCGACGCAGGGAGCCCTGTGATGATCTGATCAGCGTCATGATCGATCCCGCTCACGGCGAGCCCCTGGACACAGAAGCCGTGATGCTCTTCGCGCTCGTGCTGCTCGTCGCGGGCAACGAGACGACCACGAACTCGGTCGGAAACACGGTCGACATGCTGCTGCGCAACCCTGCCTTGCTCGACACCGTCGCCCAGAATCCGAGCCTGATTCCCGCCCTGATCGAGGAGAGCGTACGCTTGGAGTCGCCGCTCCGCTTGATGCCCCGCCAGGCAGTCGAGGACACGATGATTCGGAACACCCCGATTCCGAAGGGCAGCAATCTCGTGGTCATGATCGGGTCGGCCAATCGCGATGAACGCGCCATCGAGAACCCGGAGTGCGTCGATCTGCGTCGCGATACCGGCCGACACCTCGCGTTCGGCTTCGGCATCCATTTCTGTCTCGGTGCATCACTCGCCCGCCTCGAGGCACGGGTGATCCTCGAGACGCTGATTCCCCGATTGCAGGGCCGGGAGCTCCGCGCCGGCGGCGGCGTGCGAACCGATTCCTATTTCACGCGCGGCTTCGACCGGTTGGAACTCGCGCGAATCGCGTCGGCCGTCGCGGCCTAGGCGCAAGGAAGGGCTCGCGGATCCACGGCTTTCGGGTCCGTTTCGGCGCGCTGGCCTCTCGCGCCAGCATGGTACCGTTGCGTCGAGCAAAACGAGAAAGTCGAGAATGCCCAAACCGGACCGAAGACCCGCCGCGCCCGTCGTCCTGCAAAAACGCAGCACAGACGAATTCGAGCCACCGCCCGATTCATCCCACGCCCGACGCGCGATCGAACGAGTGATCGATGGCGGCCCAGCTTCGGCGAAGCGCACCGGACACGCCCTCGGCAACTATTGGGCAAGTCGCCTTGGAACCGCAGCCGGACTGCTCGCGCTGAATGACGAGTTCGATGACGACTACTACGTGATCCCCCGCGAAGCGACCCTCGACGCGGCAGCGGCCGCAGAGGCGCTCGGAGGGGACGAACTCGTTATCGACGTTCAGACCCACTACGTCGCTCAACGCAGCGCCCGTGCCTGGACTGACTCCTTGCTCGACACGTACCGCTCGTTGATGCCGAACTGGTGGAAGGGCCTCGATGGGTGGGAGGCACACTCCCTCGCGGAGTACCTGCGGTGCGTCTATCTCGAGAGCGAGACGGACGTGGCGATCCTCACTTCGGCGCCCGGTCTCGAGGACACGCGGATGCTGTGGAATCACGAGATGGCGGGCACACGCGACCTGCTCGACCGCCTCGGTGGCGAAGGACGCATGCTCAACCATTGCGTGGTGCATCCCGACTCTGACGGCGAACTCGACAAGATGGTCGAGGAGCGCGAACGCCATCATCCCGCTGGCTGGAAGGTCTATACGATCGGGCACATGCAGGGCATGAATTTCGTCGAGGACTCCGCGTGGTGGCTCGACGACGAGCGTGTCGGACTGCCGTTCCTCGAACGCGTTCGGGCGCTCGGCAATCCGATCGTCTGTGTCCACAAGGGAATCAGCGCGCTGGTACCCACGGGCTCACCACGCGACGTCGGACCGGCCGCGAAGGCCTTCCCCGATCTCCAGTTCTTGATCTACCACTCCGCCTACGAAATGCCTACGACGGGCGAGATCGAAGAGGGTCCCTACACCGAGGCAACGAAGGACATCGGAACGAACCGGCTCGTGACTACCTTGCGCGAGGCGAGAATCGAGGCGGGATCGAATGTGTTCGCGGAACTGGGGAGCACCTGGTTCTGCTTGATTCGCAGGCCGGACGAGGCCGCCCACGTGCTCGGCAAGCTCCTACTCGCGGTCGGGGAGGACAACGTTCTGTGGGGCAGTGACTCGATCTGGTACGGGCCGACCCAGCCGGCAATCGATGCCTTGCGTGCATTTCAGATTCCCGTCGCGATGCGCGAGCAATACGGATATCCGGAACTCACTCCCGAGATCAAGGCGAAGATCCTCGGCCTGAATGCGGCACGAATCTACGGAATCGATCCCCTGGCGGCGCGGGAACGTTCGCGGAATGACGACATGGCCTGGATCAAGAGCGCCCTCGACGAATTCGACAAATCCGGAACTCCATCCGTCTGAGAGCAGCTCGACCGAGAAGATCTCCGTACGAGCGACCGGGCTGCGGCAGCGAGAGCATCGGGGCCTGTGACGTCGCGACGGGCATCCTGTTTAACTGCGACGACTCGCGGGCTCTCACAACTGCAATCAGGGACGCCCTGGCCGATCGTCGCAGGCTGGCGGCAATCGCCAGCCGGGCGCGAGAGTACGTGGAGACCGAACGGTCGTGGACGGTAATCGGGTGCCGAACGACGGACATCTATCTGGGCTGATCGCTCACGCGGCCTTCTGATCGTCACCGTTGCGACGGACCAAGCCATGAAGAATCGGTTTCCTGTAATCAGGGGAGGACCCCGGCCTGGGGAATTTCCCGATCCAGCGGCGAGAGAGCCGGGCTCAAGCTCGCCCCGTCCTCACGGATAAATCAAGGAGCACGAGAAACATTCGGCCCCGGCGGAAGATGCTCCGGGCCCGACAGGCGAGAGAAGCGCGGGAGGATCAGGTATAGCTGGTAGGGGATGACAGTCGATCGTCCCGACGCGCCTCGAGAATGGTCCTCCAGGCCGCGCGGCCGGACTGGACGCTCATCTTTTGCGAGAGCGGAGCCGACGCGCTGGCGAAGGCTCACCCGGACCTCACCGATGTCGATGGCATGCTGCTCGATCTGAACATGCCTGGCATGGACGGCCTGGAACTGGCCGGCAAACTCCGCACTCTCTATCCCGAAGCGACCCTCGCGATTCTCACGGCCAACATCCGGCGCCGTGTCAGGGAACGGGCAGAGACCGAAGGCTGCCTCGGCTGTAGCCATGAGCCAATCGGTGGCTGCGTAACTCCTGCGGTTCCGATCCTCGGTCTAAAGGGCCGGATCGGGCTGGTCATGCTCCTCGGGTCGATGGGGAGCCTGATAGCTCTCCTGCTAGGTCGCCGCGTCACCGACTGAGACCCGTCGAGATCAGACAGCGCTGATCGGGAAGAACCGAGCTCCGATCGGCTCGCCCGCGACACACCACACCGCGGCCGTTTTCTCCGCTTTTCGAGCCGCCGGCGACGACTCGAGTCGCGGGTAAGCGCTTTTCGAGGGAGCGCGCAGCGCTTTGAAACGTGTAGGATTCTTCGATCCACCGTCCAATGCCCGGGAGAATTTCCACGTGAGAATGCCCACGACCGAAGATCCGAATGAACATCCGGCGAGAAGAGCCGCCCGGCTCTCGCGCACCTATTTCGCACAGCGAAAGAAGCAGCCGTGGCTCGACCTCTTCGCCGAGGACGGCCTGATTCTGGATCCCATTGGCACGTCGTATATGGACCCATCGGGAGAGGGCTACCGCACCCCCGAGGCGAGGGAAAAATGGTGGGACGACCACTATGAGGCCGAGTTCTATTATGCGATGAACGCGTCCTTCGTCGCCGGCAATCAGGTCGCGAACTATGAATCACTGATCATGGTCGGCCAAGTCGACGGCGAGAGGCACAGCTTCAAGTGTGAGGGGATCTGGACCTACGAGGTCGACGAGCAAGGAAAGCTGATGGCCATGATCGGCTATTGGGAGGAAGATGCCCTGATGGAGTCACGCACGCCGCTCCCCAACCACCAGTTTTATGTAGAGTGACTTTCATGGATCTCCGAATCGAAGTGGGTCTTCCGCATCCGAGAGGTGAGGTTCGGCTCCGAGGGGGAGTCACGATGCCCGCTTCTCGGGCGTTTACGGCCGAGGTGCCCGCATGAGACCCGAACCCTTTCAGATCGAGATTCCACAGAGCCAGCTCGACGATCTGCGACGCCGACTCGAGTCCAGTCGCTGGGCGCGAGATTTCGGAAACGAGGACTGGCGCTACGGCACCAACGGCGCGTACCTCCGCGAACTCGTCGACTACTGGCTGTCGGATTACGACTGGCGTGCGCAGGAGCGCGCGATCAACACCTACGATCATTTCCGGGTATCGATCGACGGTGTCCCGATCCATTTCGTCGACGTGAAGAGCCAGGGTTCGAGAGCCCTGCCCCTCATCCTGACCCACGGCTGGCCCTGGACCTTCTGGGATTTCGAGCAGGTGATCGGACCTCTCACCGATCCCGCGGCCCACGGGGGGGATCCAGCAGACGCCTTCGACGTGATCGTGCCTTCGCTTCCGGGCTTCGGCTTCTCGACCCCTCTCGAGCAGACCGGGATCAACTGGTGGCGGACCGCCGACCTCTGGAACCTGCTCATGCGAAACGTACTCGGGCATCCTCGCTTCTGTGCCCATGGCGGAGATTGGGGCTCACTCGTGACCCTTCAACTCGGGCATCGCTACCCGGACTCCCTGCACGGGGTGCATATCACAGGGGCTGCCCCCCTCGACATCTTCTCCGGCGAACGACCGTGGGCAATTGGCGGGGCCGTTGAATCGATGTCTCCGGACTCCGACGAACGTGAGGCCATGCTCGCCTGGGAGCGCAAATTCGCCAGCCACGTCGCGGTGCAGCATCTGGACCCGCAGACCCTCGCCTTCGCTCTCCACGATTCGCCGATCGGACTCTGTGCCTGGCTGCTCGAGCGACGCCGATCCTGGGGAGATTGTCACGGGGATGTCGAGCGCCGTTTCTCCAAGGATCAACTTCTGACGACGACGATGATCTACTGGTTGACGGACAGCTTCGTCACCTCCGCGCGCTACTACCAGGAAGCGAGTTCCCACCCCTGGAAGCCCGACCACGATCGCATGCCGGTCGTCGAAGCGCCGACCGGCGTCACCCTCTTCGAGCCAGACAAGGCGCCGGGCCCGATGGATTGGACCGCGGAATACTACAACCAGACCTTCTTCCGCGTTCATCCTGAAGGGGGACATTTCGCGCCGGCCGAGGAGCCCGCCGCCCTCGTGGAGGATATCCGCGAGATGTTTCGAAGCGCTCGATGAAAGCCGTGAGTCCGTTCTATCGTTGCACTGTGTTTCTCGCCGCTGCTCGCGTCACACTCGAGACCGAGCCCTGCGAAATGACTGGCGGCCCCATGCCCGAAGGATCGAACTAGACCCATGAACCCCTCGCCTCCGCTTCGCAGTGGTGTCTTTCTCGCCCCCTATCACGCCGATGACGAGAGCCCGACTCGCCAGATCCGACGGGACCTCGACCTCGCCGATCAGCTCGATTCGATGGGCTACGACGAACTCTGGGTGGGGGAGCACCACTCCGCCTCCTTCGAGACAATCGGCTCGCCCGAACTCTTCCTCGCGGCGGCCGCCGAACGCACACGACGAATTCGTCTGGGGACCGGCGTCGTATCGCTGCCCTATCACAACCCCCTGATGGTGGCAGACCGCATCACGCAGCTCGATCATCAGACCGAAGGGCGTGTCATCTTCGGAGTGGGACCCGGCCAACTCCCCTCGGACGCCCACATGCTCGGGATCGCCGTGGAGCGGCAGCGAGAGATGATGAACGAGTCCCTCGAGGTCTTGATTCCGCTCCTGCGCGGCGAGACCGTCACTCGTCGCACCGATTGGTTCGACCTTCGCGATGCTCGCGTCCAGTTGGCCGGACCCGGTCGGCCAGCGATCGAAATGGCGGTCGCATCCGCCGTGTCACCCTCGGGCTCCCGCGCCGCAGGCAAGCACGGAATCGGCATGCTCTCCTTCGCGGCGAGTAGCAGCGCCGGCTTCGACCTCCTCCCCTCTCATTGGGATGTCTGCGAACAACTGGCCAAGGAGCACCAGCAGAACGTGGACCGCAGGAATTGGCGTCTCGTCGTCCCCATGCATCTCGCAGAGAGCCGCGAGAAGGCCTACGAAGACGTCTCCCATGGCATCCTCAAACT
>JAPYTP010000108.1 GCA_029941885.1 Myxococcota bacterium | reverse complement strand
GATTGCAAGCGCGATACCAGGAGTGTTAACCGCCCAGATGGCGCACGGCCGAGCTGACGGGCAGTCGGGGTGGGGACGGAACCGCATCGACCCAAGTTGGGTAATTCCCGGGTCGAACCTGCGTCACGGCTGCGGATTCGCGATGGCAAGCGAGTCACCGACGGGCTGGCTATCCTCGCGCGTCTGCGCCCGTTGGGTATCCATCGGGACACGCGATCGCAGATCGGGCAATCGCCCGCCTCCAACGAGAACGGAAGGAAGACGAAGAGAATGCCCCGCGCCTACGCCATTACTGCAGAAGCCATCGCCACCGAACGCGCTCGGGTCGACGACGACCTCGACCGGGTCGATCTCGCGAGCATCATCGCCCTCGATGAACTCACGTTGCCCGATCTCCAGCCCGGGGACGTCAAGATCCGCGTGCTCGCAGTTTCCGCAGAGCACAACATCGCCCATGCCGCCCTCGCGGATACGGTGAACATCGCGGACATGCGAGGCGGCAAGATCTACCCCGGCAATTCCGCACTCGGCGAAGTGACGGAGGTCGGCGGCGAAGTGTCAAAGTTCAAGACCGGCGACATCGTCATCACTCATTGCAACGGGGAACCCGACGGCTTCGGCTATCCGTTGCGAATCTGGGCCTACGACCAACCCGATTCAGTGGGTTGGTACGCCGAGGAAGCCGTCGTTGGCGACTGGCAACTCGTCCACGCTCCGCTTACCTGCGGCCTCAATCTCTGGGAAATGGCCGCACTGCCGCTGCGCGCGCCCACCGCCTACCATCTATGGCGCCGCGCCGAGGGCATGTTCCGCGTAAAGGTGGCCCAGGAAGAGCTCGCGACCCTGAACGTGCTCGGCTTCGGCGGAGGCGTCTCGGAGCTCTTCTTGATGCTCGCCAAGCATCGTGGACACAATGCATTCTACTGTTCCGGCAGCCCCGAGCGACGCAAGGCACTCGAAGCCCAGGGTATCGTCGGGATCGACCAGAAAGAATTCAATCGCTTCGCCGATCGCGCCGACACCAAGGCGTTCGGCAAGGAGGTCAAGAAGCACACGGGCGGCGTGGGGATGCACATCGTCTGTGATCTATTGCGCGGCCCGGTTTTTGACGCCGGAATCGTCGCAGCCGCCCGCCAGGGCGTGAATGTCTCCGCGGGATGGCAGCTTGGCACCATGGTCAAGTACAACTCGGCCGGGGCCTCGACTAAACAGGTCACCCTCGACCACACCCACTTCGAGACACTCGCAGGGGTCGAGGCCGCGACGTCTCTCTACGGAAAGGTCTTCAAGCCGACCATCCACAGCGAGATCTACGCGTTCGAAGATCTGCCGCGGGCGATGGTCGAGATGCAAGCGAATCAGCAGACCGGCATTCCGATCATCCGCGTGGCCGACGATCTGCCGGCCTCGGTACAAGGCCTGGTCCCCTGACCGACCCGACGCGAACGCCCTTCCCGGAGACGGGCGAAGCCTGGGTGGCGTTGCGAAAGCGACTCGAAGGCCTCGCTGAGAACGACGTCGACTGGCGCAACAAGAAAAGCGCCGTCTACGTCTTTCATCCCGGGGAGGACGTGCTCGAGGTCGCCAAAGAAGCCTACGCGCTCTACCAGTCGGAGAACGCGCTGGGCCCCGCGGCCTTTCCGAGTCTCAAACGCATGGAGGACGAGGTCATCTCGATGGCCCTCGACCTCCTGAACGGGCCCGCGACCGGAACCGGAAACATGACCTCCGGTGGAACCGAGAGCATCATCCTCGCGGTCAAGTCGTGTCGCGACGCGGCGGTGGCTGGATTCGAGGAGCGCGGTCTCACTCTCCACGGGGCGAATCTCGTTCTCCCTCGCACCGCTCATCTCGCCTTCGACAAGGCAGCGCATTATCTGGGCCTCGAGATCCGACGTATCGAAGTCGACGCCGACTTTCTCGCCGATGCCGATGCCATGCGGGACGCATGCGACGAGCGCACGATCCTCCTCGTCGGATCGGCGCCCTGCTTCCCCTACGGCCTCGTCGATCCGATCCCGGCGCTCTCCGAGATCGCGCTGGATAAGAATATCTGGCTCCATGTCGATGCCTGCGTCGGGGGCTATCTCAATCCCTTTGCCGAACGAGAAGGCGTGACACTGCCGCCCTGGGATTTTCGTGTCGAAGGGGTTCGCACGATCTCGGCGGACCTCCACAAATATGGATATGCGGCCAAGGGCGCCTCGACCATCCTGCATCGGACCGCCGAACAGCACGCGTTCCAGGGATTTCAGGCGGACGACTGGGCGGCGGGCTCGATGTCGACGCCGACGGTGGCGGGGACGCGACCGGGAGGTGCGATCGCCTCGGCCTGGGCCGTCATTCACTACCTGGGCGTCGACGGCTATCGCGAGCGAATTCGCCGCATCCTCAGGGCGCGAGAGAGGATCACCGCCGGGTTCGCCGAACTCGGCCTCGCGGTGCACGGCGAACCGCGTCTGGCGCTGCTCGCCTTCGGCGCAACCAAAGGTGATGATCTCTCGATCTTTCGCGTCTGGAAGGTTCTCCACGATCGCGGCTGGTTCAGCGGAATCGTCCAGAATCCCGACGGCATCCATCTGATGCTCTCGCCTTCCCACGAGGAAGTGGTCGACGACTACCTGTCCGACCTGGGCGATGCAGTCGCGATCGCGCGCAGTGAGACCGGAGACGCTGCGACCCACGCCGCCGCCCCGACGCGATACGCCTGACTTCGTGAATCCGCTTGACCGCTGTGGCTCATTCCGTCGACGCGAGGGGGTCTCAGGACGATCGATAGGCTTCGAGGTCCGCCTTCATCATCATCTCAGCGAGTTGCACAAAGGAGATCCGTGGCTCCCAGCCGAGCTTTTCCCTCGCCTTCGTCGGATCGCCGAGCAGTAGATCGACCTCGGCCGGCCGATAGAAGCGTTCGTCCACGTCGATGATCACGTCACCCGACTTCCGATCTCGGCCGACCTCTTCCGTCCCGCTGCCCTCCCACTCGATCTCGAACCCGGCGACGCTGGCTGCACACTCCACGAACTCGCGGACCGACCGCGTCTGGCCGGTCGCGATCACGTAGTCATCGGGCTCCTCCTGCTGAAGCATCAGCCACATCGCTTCGACGTAGTCCCGTGCGTGTCCCCAATCGCGCTTCGCGTCGAGATTGCCGAGCGATACCCGCGAATCGAGTCCGTACCGAATCCGGGCGAGACCCAGCGTGATCTTTCGCGTGACGAAATTCTCGCCGCGGCGCTCGGACTCGTGGTTGAAGAGGATCCCGTTGCTCGCATGCATGTCGTAGGACTCACGATAGTTCCGGACGATCCAATAGCCGTAGAGCTTCGCCACCGCGTAGGGCGAACGCGGATGAAACGGTGTGGTCTCTCGCTGGGGCGTCTCGACGACCAACCCGTAGAGTTCCGAGGTCGAGGCCTGGTAGAAACGCGATGCCAGTCCGTTTACCCGGATGCTCTCGAGCAGACGCAGTACGCCATTGCCATCGACGTCACACGTGTATTCAGGCTGCTGGAACGAAACCCCCACGTGGGATTGGGCGGCAAGATTGTAGACCTCGTCGGGTCGGGTCTCGGACAGGATTCGGTTCAGGCTGCTCGAATCTCCGAGATCGCCATAGTGCAGCTCGTAGACCCGCCCGGCCTTCACAGCATTCTCGCGAGTCGCCTCGATCCGCGTACGATTGAAGAGCGACGAGCGACGAGCGATCCCGTGGACGTCGTACCCCTTCTCGAGCAACAACTCGGCCAGGTACGAGCCATCCTGACCTGTGATCCCAGTGATGACCGCCACTCTTCGACTCATCTGTCTCGATTCCTTCCTCGGTGCTCCGTTGCAACGCTCGGACGGAGGTCCCACGAGCCCGCTCCGGTCGGCGGTGACGCCCTCCCGACAAGGCGAATCTGGAACATCGGGTAGCGCAGAGATGACCCCGCCCCGCTAGAACAGGGTCCGCCCGGAGCGGCGGAGGCGGGTCGGACGCTAGCAGGCGGTCAGGCTTTCGAAAAAGAGTGCCCTCACCCCCGAACCGCGACCGCGGCCACGATCCATCCGGCGCGGAGACCCACGCGTCCGTCGATTCGTTCGAGACCCGCACTCTCGGGCAGTCGGGCTTCGAAGCGATCCGCCGCGAGATCGATCGCGACCGTCACGTCTTGAAAACTCCAGAACTGCCGTGTACGCGGGTAGAAGGCCTTATACACCGCCTCCTTGACGCTGAACACGAAGCGACATCTTCGACCACGCTCGGCGCCCTGGCCCTCCGCCACCCAATCATGTTCGTGGTCTCGAAGCACCACGCGCTCGATATCGCGTCCGACCGGCTCATCCGGTTCGACGTCGATTCCTATGCCCCGAAACTCCCGGGCGAGCCCGACGGCGACCAGACAGATGTTGCCCGAGTGCGTGATCGATCCGACGACATCTTCCGGCCAGCAAGGAATCCGGTCCTCCTCTCGCAGGATCGGAAAATCGGGATGGCCGAGTTCCCCAAGCAGTCTACGGGCCAGGAATCTTCCCGTCGCGAATTCGTTCTGACGCGAGGCGATCGCCGTCTGCACGAGCGAGCGCTCCGCCGGCAGCAGGGCATCGACGTGATCTTCGATCAGAGACGCCGCCGTTCGGATCGTTGGGGGCAGGAGGCCATTGAGTAGAGAATCCACGGGGACCGAGCCTATCCGATTCGAGGTTCGGCTTCTCGCCGCGGCGAAGCCACGCGCGATCCCGACCGCGATGAGTGGAACCTCATTTCCCGCGGCTCCGCAGTAGAGTCGCCTCCAGCTCCCCGGCCAGCCATTCCTGGGCCCAGATCGGTGTGAAGATATGATTCGTATCACCCACCGCCTCGAATCGAAAGCGACCCGAAGCCTCGAGTCGCGGGCGGTCGTGGCCGATGGCCTCCGAGACGAGATCGTATCCGCCTCCCTCGATGCACGACACCAGGAGGACGTCCACTTCGCGGTCGGTGAGTTCGCGAAGGCCCTCGGCCAGACAGGTTCGCGTCGTGTTCCGGTTCCTAGACAGCGTGTTCCGGGTGCGATGAGCGACTCGTTCGACGGCTCTGCGAAATCGCTCCCAGGACCCACCTCGAATTTCGAGCCGTCCATCCGGGTCCCACCGCAACAGATCGAGCAACACGAGCCCGGTGACACGCGTATCGATCCAGGCAGCGTGAAATACCTGGTACGCACCCGCGCAGAGGCCCGCCAGCAGCACGCCACGGCAATCATCACGTGCCGTCATCAGATCGATCGCCGAGATCACGTCGTCTCGCGACTCGTCGCGATAGAGTCGGTTCAGATCCTCCGGATGGAGCGGCGAACTGTCGCCGAGTCCGCGAATATCCATGCGGAGTGTCACGACGCCGGCGAGGGCCGCATTGCGCGCCCACTCGGTGTAGTTCCGATTGATTCCGACGCGATGGTTGTTTCCCCCGTTCACCAACACGAGGCCCGGAGCCAGCGCGGTGGGGGCGACCACATCGTCGAGCGGGATCGAGAGGATCCCGAAGAGGTTCCCATCGGATCCGAAGCGGACGACGCGTTCCTCGACTCGGCCTTCCCGCGGCGCGCCGCGATCCAGCTCGATCGACGAATGGAGCGGAGTCGGGGCGGCGAGCCGAGACTCGGGAGAATCCTCACGCACGCTCGGAGTTCGCGAGACTTCCTGGTCGGCTTCCTGAAGCCACTCGACCGTATCCATGATCAGCGGATGGGGGATGGCCTGGCGATGGAGCGAGTCTTCCGAAACGAAACCCCGCGGCCTCTCGAAGTCCACGCGAACCCCCCGTTCGCTCAAAGAGGATGCGATCGGAGATTCGGGCGACGCCTCGTCCCAGGCTACGATTCTGGCCCTAGCACAGGCGAAGCCCGACGCTTCCATGGGACGAATCGCGGTGACGACGTCGCGCGCCTTCGACGAATAGACGAAGCCCATATAGGCCTCGTCCCCCGGCTCGGCACATTCAGCGAAGCGGCCCGATCCATTCGCCTGCACGAGGCGCGTCAGCGCGCGATCATTCCGCAGAAACGATCCACCATCCAGATAGGGTCCCCACAGGATGAGTGCAGAGACCGCGTCCTCCACAGCGGCGAGCTGCATTGCCAGCGTTCCCCCGAAGCGGGCACCAAACGCCACGAGGTGGGACGCTCCGCTGCGTGCCAACAGATGCGATGCGGCCACCCGCGCATCATCGATCCAATTCGCGGGCCAGCCCGGATCTCGAGGTGAGCCCGAGGAATCGCCGGTTCCCAGATAATCGAACCGAAGCGTCGCGAAGCCTGCCTCTGAGAGGCGCAGAGCGAGCTCGCGATAGCTCAGATGGAGATTCATTCGGTCCGGGCCAAGCGGCTCGCAGAGTAGAACGGCATGGTTTCGCTTGGTTCCCGCCGGCGGATGAAACCAGGCGAAGAGCGGTCCCCATGTGCCTTCGAGCCAACCGACTTCGCAGGATCCCTCCGACTCGAGGCCCCGATTCCGGTTCACGTCGACCACGCTCACCGAGCGGTCCGCCCACGCGGACGCGACCGCCCGTCCAGAGGAGCATCCACCACACTGCTTCGCTCCGCGTTCAGGGCGCCAAGGGTCCCGCCACCGAGCGGCTCTCGTCCATGCGGTCGTACCCTGATCCGACGAGTTCGCCCAGGAGCCAGGTGAAAGAAGTTGTCCTGGGCGACTCCGCCCTCGATCTCGATCGAGACCGTCTGCGCGAACACCTCGGTCGTCACTTCGAGTATCGCGTCCTCTTCGTCTGCCCACTCGGCGCTCAGCCCGATCGGCTCACGGGGCCGAAGGCCCGCGGAAAGGGGAAGATGAATCGCCTCGGAGGCTTCTTCAGAAGAGAGACCCTCGACGCGCAACCGCGCGACACAGAGATCGAAGCCCCGCGGACCGAATCGATAGGCGTAGCTCGAATCGACGAATCCCCCGAGCAGGCGATCGACGGAGCGATCGAAACTGGCGTGACCCGCGAGTTCGACTGGAACAGCGACCCTGTCGACAACCGTTCCGTCATAACGCAACAACTCGACTTCGAGTTCACAGACCAGTGGCGTCGCTGGATCGTTGCAGACGACGACGCGCAGCCCATTCAATCCATCGTCGAATAGCATCACGGCGACCGGAGACCAGGCTCGCGCCAGGCCGTAGAGCGCCGACTTCGGGCGTCCCTCCGAATCGAAGACACCCCAGCCGGCACACGCCCAGGGGTCGCGGTGCATCAACACCAGGGCACCGGGGCAGGACGACCGCGGGTCGCGCCAACGGGCTTGGGTCGACTCCATCACGCCTGCGACGGCAGCTCGCCGCAGCTCCGCGTCCGCCATGGCGTCGTGGCCTCCTTCCTCGGCGTCTCCGAACAGGACCGAACAATAGTAGGCCGTCGTATCGGCAAAATTCCAGTCAGTCCCTACATCCTTTGGCACGCGCTCGAGTGGGCTGAGATCCGCCCCGTGCACACCTGGCGGATTCGAAAAAGCGAGACACTCCGTGATGAAGGTCGGCTGGGCCACGGTCGCGTCCTCCAGCGGCCGCAGGTAGGCACCCACGCCAAAATAATGCGCCGTGCCCTCACGCGTGTGAAACGGCAAGTCTCCCCCGCTCGGAGTGCTGACCCAGTACGGAATATCCGGCCGCAACGCAGCACAGCGTTCGGGCAGCCATCGATCGAAGAACGCACTCTCCCAGATCGAGCGGTCGAGTCCGAGCATCGCCGGCTGCTGTTGTCCCTCGCTATTGCCGCACAGCACCGCCACACAGGCCCGGCCCGCTACGCGCGACAAGAACTGATCGACCTCCTGCTCGATCGACGCACGAAAAGCCTCGTCGTCGATCGGGTAGTCGAATGTCGCAAACATGAAGTCCTGCCAGACGAGGATTCCCAGCTCGTCACAGAGCGAGTAGAACTCGTCCATCTCGTAGACGACTGTGCCGGTTACGCGGATCATGTTCATTCCCGCATCGCGCGCCGCTTCGAGGGCACGCCGGAGCTCATCCGGATGGGAGCGCAGCGCCAGCGGATCGAGCGGCGTCCAACAGGTCCCGCGACAGAAGATCGACTCCCCATTCACGCGAAGTGCGAACCGTTCACCCACGTCGCGCTCGATCGATCGGAATCCGACCGACCCGAGTGCCACGCGGCTTACTTGCCCCGCCATCTCGCAGCGGATCGCGACGTCATAGCGTCGAGGGCGCTCGCCCTGCGGAAGATGGGTGTGCGGCCACCAACATTCGATCTCCTCTAGAACGCCCTGTCCCGACAGCATCACTCTGCCCTCGCCCGCTTCGACTTGTTCGAGCGGGAAGGAGGTCCCATCCACTTCGAGGAAGCAGGCTGCCTCGACTTGCGGCGATCCCTGCTCCGTGGAGAGCGATAGCTCTCCCGAAAAATGAACGACCCCGTTCGATCCCTCGACTTCGGACCAATGGCGGGCGACGGCGAGAACGAGCGACGACGCGTCGCGAACCTCGAGCGCGATCTCACCCCAGGGACCCACCGGCACAACGGGGGGGCACCAGCTCGAAATCCGACCGAAGAGCGTCGTCCGTACAAACCGCAAGCCCCGCTCGGCGACGAGCCGAGTCCGCCATCTCGCTCGGGGACGACGCTTCGACAACAAGGGGTCGAGGGGGCCGAAACGGATCACCAACTCATTTTGCGGTGAGAGCCGATCGCCGACCTCGCACACGTAGCGCCGAAACATGTTGTCTGATTCGAGCAGCGCTTCACCGTTCAACCAGACGGTTGCGCACGTCGCGAGCCCTTCGAAGACGAGTTCGACCGACCGGGTGTCCGACTCCTGCCAATCGAAGGAACATCGAAACCAGTGTTCTTCGTGATCCAGCGCAGCAAGCCGAACCCAATCGGCGGGGTCGTCGAGATCCACCACTCCCGCGTCTCGCAGGGCAGAGGCAACGGTGCACGGAACGGTCCCGGGCGTCGCGACGAGAGCGCACTCCGCGACTGCGCGCTCGAGATCACCCGGGTCCTCGTAGGTCCCTGCCTCGCATCGCCACAATGACCAACCCCCGGTCAGCGTCCGCCGCCGTGGTCTCTCGAGGTCACCGGACATCACGCGCCCAAGGCGCGATCGACTTCCGCCATCCCACGCTCCCAGGCCTCTGCCATCTTGTCGAAGGATTTCGAGAGATCGCGCATCTGCCCGGAGTGGACGATCCGAGCCATTTTCATGACGAGTATGCTAGCCAGGCTCGAGAGGGTCTCGAAGCAATCCGCCGCCTGGTTCGCGGGGATTCCCGAATCCGAGAGCCAGCGAAGATAATCCGCGGTCAACGCGAAACCCGATCCGCATTGGCGAACTGTGGCGAACGCGTAGAGGTCGTAGTCGTCGGGATTCGAACCGATGAGCGCCTGGGCATCCGCCTCGAAGGTCGCGGCGTAGCGCTCGATTGGGTTCGTCTCGGGCCGCCGGGCGAGGTGATCCCTCGCGAGCTCCAGCGAGATCGCTCGAAGGGTGTCACGATCGTGGCGGATCAGACGATCGAGCTTCGCGAACTCACAATAGGGCATGAGGTCCGAAGCCGGGGGCGCCGGTTCGAGGCGAAGAAGGGCCCGGTAATTGGCCCCGCTGAGCTCATGTCGAGCCCGATTGTGGAAATAGCGCAAAAAAGAACGTCCGGGATCGATCGCTTCGACCCCGATCGTGGTCTTGGTGTGAGAAACGCCGTAGTCGCGCCCCTCGGTATCCGGCAGATAGAAGGAGTCCGCCTCGACGAGCGGGATCCGTCCGCGATCCACCTGTGTCGACAGGTGGGTCTCGAGATCCTTCCAGATCAGCAGCTCCTCTATCTCGATTCCGTAGAGCCGGTGGAGATCGCTGTGGGGCGGTTTGAAGAAGGTCCACTGATCGCCTTCGAAGTCGTTCGACAAAGTGAACGAAAAGAGAGCGGGCACCTCGACGCCCGCCGAGTGGAGGATCTCGATCAAGACGTCCACATAACAATTCGTCTCGGGCCAGTCTCGATCCGGCGCGTGAAATTCGTGAGACTCGTACGACTCGCTCACAATGACCTCATAGAGACAGCGCTCCTCGAACGGAGGAAGGCCAGGCATCGGTCGAGAAACCATGTGACACGAGCAGCGCGAGTGCGACCCGTTCGAGCCCGAATCCGATACAGGCGCTGTGGGCCTCTGTGCCCTCGGAAGATTGGATTCCGAAGGCCCGAGCAAATTTGTCCTCATGATAGTTGAGTGAACAGATCGCCGTCGGATCCTCCTGGGACGTGATCGGGATCAGGATTTCGGATTTCAGTTCTTCGGCAATCTGGTTGGCGGCGAGCAGGCGCCCGCCACGACCGAAGAAGGGGTCCGAGGCGGCCTTCATCTGGACGGGCAGCGCGAGCCCCTCGAAGATCTCCCTTGCGCGTACCGACCACACCCGGCGCCAATCGCGCACGGTCTTCGCATCCGCGATTCGGACGTTCTCACGTTGGCGAAACGACTGGAGTCGAGCTGGATCATCGGAGGGCTCTGCACGAAAGACGTAGGACGACAGGACGAAATGTCGTCCCCCGTCCGGCAGCGTGCCCACGCAGCTCGGGTAGACCGGGTAGCAGGCGGCAGGACACAAGGTGAGGGGCATCTGCTCGAGAAACCCGCCCCAATCACCGCCCTCGTCGACCCGATCGACCAGCTCATCGTGTCGTCCGAGGTGTTCACGATAGCTGTGGATCGACCCACAGAGCTCTGGAAACGACTCCATGTAATTGACGCGTCGAACGACTTCACGATCGACCACCGGCGGAAATTCGACCCGCTCGGCCCCCGCCTCGTCCGCAATTTCGATGATGATGGAGTCGAACGCTCTGACGATCGCCTCGAAGCGCCCCGAACGACCGAAGACTCCGGGCACACCGCTCGGAATCCAGAATCCCCCGTCGACGAGCGCATCCATCAGCTGCTTGCGAGTCGAAATCATTGCGGCTCCCGGCCCTGGATCCCTCAGCGGCCCTTGTAGACGAGCAACAGATCCGCATTCGTCGCGCGGATCCGATCGTTATTGATCATCAGCGCCGCAGAATGCGCGTCGCGTAGATGTCGCGCCAGACTGAATTCTCCCTCGTTCATGTAGGCTTCTATTCCGATGACCTGCATGGCTTCGCCGACGATCGCGACGACACTCTCGGAGGCCGACAATTTCAGGTCGTTGAGGGCGAGTACAGTGCCGGGTTCGGAGGCACGTTCGGCCGCGTGCGCCGAGTCGCGTTCCTCATAACTGCGAACCTCGGACTCGAGTTGAGCGCGCATGTTCCGAAGACGCGTCGACAATTGGGCCAATCGGTTCGCGGCGATCGTCGATCCATCGGGATCCTTGCGGGATTTGATCTGCAGGAAGCGCCGGGCCCGATCGGTGGCGTCGACTGCGATCCCCAGCCACACAGCGGCCCAGAGCAGATGCGATACTGGCACCATCGTCACCGCCGCGACCGCGCGGAACGGATCGGGGAGGATCTGTGGATCCGCTCCCTCCCCTGTGATCCGCGCAGCAGGGCTGCAGGTTCCGCGCATCCCGAGGGTGTTCCATTCGCCGATATCTGCCAGCTTCCACTCCCCGCGCTGAACCAGGACGGCGACCTGGTCACCCGCTGCTGATTCCGCGTCCCGGCGCAAGGTGAGCAGCAAATCGTCGGCGTACTCGCAATAGGAACTCACCGTCGTCGTCTTCTCGAAACGGAACCGGTCGCCCCCGGTCCCGGTGGACTCGACGTGCGCGATACTGCGGCGTAGATCACCCCCCGTCCCGACTTCCGAGGTCGCGGACGCGATCAATCGTTGGTCCCGGGCCAGGTCGCGCAGATAGCGATCAAGGGCTCCCTCACCTCCCCGGTGATTCAGAATCGAAGCGACCTGGATCGTGTGCATCGCGAAGATCATCCCACTCGATGCGCAGGACCGCGCCAGCCGGGTACAGATCTCGGTGAGTTCCGAAAACTCACATCCCCAGCCGCCGAGCTCTCGGGAAACCGCCGTCGAGAGCAGCTTCGCTCCACGCAGGGCGTCGACGGTCTCGATCGGAAAGCGTGCGTGAAGATCGACATCGTGGGCATGCTGCGCCGCGACGTCCTCGGCGATCGCCGTCGCGACCCTTAGCGCGGCGCCTCTCGAACGGGCCGGGTCGGCTGGGATCGGCGTGCCCATCTTTGCGGTGGAGGTCATCGACTCGAACGGGTCATCGTTGATCGGCCAGAAGTTTTTCGATCGCACCGACGATCGTCGCGATCTGATCGAAGACCGAGCGCTGAAGCAATTCGTCTGGGAATTCGACGTCGAAATGATCTTCCAACCCGAGCATCACCTTGACCGTCGCATGCGAAGTCATGCCGGCATCATAGAGGCTGCAGCCCGGATCGAATTCGGCCAGATCGACCGAAATTCTCCCCCGGGCAGCGAGAACCTCGCGAACGCCGTTCTCGATGTCAGCGCGCTTCACAACTCTCACCCATCAATGATTCGTTCCCATGTGAGTGCCGGTTTTCGACAAATCGGAACGCATATTCGGAGGTCCGGACGACATAGTTTCAAGGAACTCTGTTTCCGTACGGAAATTGACGACCAAAATCACATCACCTCCACAGAGACATCCGGCTTCAATGCACGATCATAAAAGTCATCCAACGCATCGATGTAGGCTGGCCCCGCCTGCGTCACGAAATCCAGATGATCCGCGTTAGGGTATATGATTGCTTCGGTGCCAGGAACAACCGACTTGATTTGCTCATGCATGACTAGCGCAATCGCGTGATCCCTCCCTCCAGACACGATCAGCGTCGGTCGCGGGTCCATCTTCTCGAGTGCAGCGACCGTGTCGAGGTCCTCGACCGGCACCCCGCGCCAGCGAGCCGCGGCAATCGCGAAATAGCCCATGCCCGGAACCCTTCGTTTGAAGGCGAAGTGCAATTGTTCCGCAAGCCGAGTGTAGGAAGCAAGTAGCACGATCGCGCTCAGGCGATCGTCCTCCGCAGCAGCCCGGGCGATCAGGCAACCCCCATTCGAATACCCGAACCCGGCGATCCGGTTGGAGTCGACCTCGGTCTGGGCGGAGGCGAAGTCGACGGCGAGGCGCATCGTCTCTACGAAATCCACCCCCCAGGTCCGATCCCCCTCACTTGCACCGTATCCGGGCAGATCGACCAGTAGAGCCCCATAGCCCCGTTCCACGAGACGCCTCGCCTCTCCGCCGTACATACCGAGCCCATTTCCCGGCGAGCCGTGCGCGTAGATGATCAACCTGCCCGTGCGCGGCGGAATGTAGTAGGCGACCTGACGATCCCCGTTGGACAGGGTCCACTCCACCTTCGTCGAAACGGCGGAAACACGCTCGAGCAACTCCCGTCCCGACTCGTCCTGTGTGTAGGGCGTCGCCGAAAAATCGCCGAGCGCGTAGAAGAAGACCTCGCTCCCGCGATAGCCCCAGAAGGAGAGGACAGCGCCGACAAATACAACGCACAGGAAGGTCGTGATCACTCTCGTCGTCTTTCTCCCCTCGGTTAAACGTGTCGAACAGGCTCTCACGTTTCGGTGCCGAGTTCTGGGCCCCGGATCCAATGGGCCCTTCGCCTCCGGCCGGATCCCTACCCGGGTCTGCCCCCTCCCACATGCTAGCCTCTCCATCGGGCCAGCTAGTCCGCATCAATCAACGCGGGCGGGCAGCAACGAAGTGATGTTGCGGGCCGACGCGACACACACTTTCCCAGAAGAGCCCTGCGGAACCCTCTCAGGTTGGAATCGAGTGACCGCCCAGGCCCCGATGGACACGAAAAACCCTTCAACCTCGAGCCACTGTGACGTCAGTCACGGGCCGGAAGCGATCCGATTCCGAAACTCCTTCAAGTGGGAGCCAGCCGCCGCGGGATCGATTCCCGATCGGCAACGGCCCGCGCTCACGAGAGGATCCAAACATGCGCCTTCGGTCTAGTTACCTCGCCCGCCGCGGCCTGCTCGCCCTCTGCGCGGCTTCGATGCTGCTCGCGGTCGCCGTCGAGGCTCAAGCACGGACCGAACTCTTGCGCTGGGCCCACCCGTCAAACGATGTGCAGCTCTTCGAGGTGCGCGTGAATTTCGCGGATGGCAGTACCCAGATTTTGCCCCTGGGGGTTCCAACCCTTGGACAGGGAGGCATCTACGAGGCTTCGGTCGAGGTGGGGGACGGCGATGTGACGGTGGCGCTCCGGGCGACCGGCCCCAACTCGGTGCAAAGTGCCTGGTCGGTGACGCAGACCCGCCTGGGCAGCGGAAGTCCCCCGGCACCCACGCCGGATCCCGGCGGCTCTACGACCGTCCCGGTTGGAGGAGGCTCGACCATCCCTCCCACGGTCGGCGCTGAAATCCACGTGGATTTTTCGACGGATCCCGTCGGCAATGTTGCGAACGGCTGGGTCGACACCGCGAGCGGCCACAGCCTCGTGGTCGACGACTCGCTCTTCGATGTGGTCCAGGTCGGAGGCAACCACGTATTGCATACCGGCTCGGACGACCTCGACATCCACTCGCACCTGAGCGCCTCGGGCTCATCCTGGTCGAACTTCGAACTCCGCGGGCGCATGGCGGTCGATCAGCCCGACAGCTCGATCGGGGTCACGACCTACAGCGGCTACCACGGTACGGACACCTACTATCGCCTCGGTCGAACCGCGGGTGGATCGATTCGACTCGAGGGACGCCCAGCGCTCAGCTGCTCTGGGACCGATTCCGGTCTCGTCCCATCCGCGGGTGAATGGATCCGATTCGAGCTGGATGTGATCGACAACGGCTCGAATAATCGGGTCCGCGCGAAGGTCTGGCGTCAGGGCAGCACCGAACCCGCCAATCCGCAGATCGATTGTGTCGATTCCAGCGGCGGTCGTCCGACGCAGGGCACTTTCGGCGTCTGGGCCAGTGGCCCGGGACAGAAATACTGGGATGATTTCGAGGTCATGCAGGGTGTCGCGGGCCTGCCCGCCACCCCGCCGGAACCGCCGGTATTGCTCCAGATCCTCCCGGTCGCACCCTAGGAGCCTGACCCAAGACTCGCCGCAGGCGCCCATCCCTGCCAAGGGGCCTACACTCCGCCTGGATCGCATCCGAGAAGTGTCGAATACGTGCAGGCGTGCAGGCCCCCGAGCCTCGGTTCTAGACAGCGCGCCTGTGGGCTCGCGAGGGTGGACCCGAGGAGTGGAGCGATGAGTACGCGATCCGACGACGAACGCAGCGGGAAAGCGGGACCGAACGATTGGACCCGCCGTGAGGTTCTCTGGGCCGGGAGCGTGCTGGGCGCAGCGATGTCCGTCGAGCCCGCCGTCGCGGCAACGCCACCCCGCATCCAGTCCAGGGTCAGACTCGGCCGAAGCAATATCGAGATCCCGGACATCAGTTTCGGCACTTTCAGCCTCGAGAGGGACGAGGGTCTCATCCATCACGCCCTCGATCGCGGGATCACGCATTTCGACACTGCGGAGGGCTATACGAAAGGCCGCGCGGAGACGGTGCTCGGGCGCGCGCTTCGGGGCCAACGCCAGTCCGTCACGATCACGAGCAAGAATTGGGCAAACGCCGGAGATTCCGCCGAACACCAGATGCGAATCCTAGAGAAGAGCCTGCAACGGCTCCAGACGGACTACATCGACATCTACCTGAACCACGCGGTCAACGACGTCGCGCGACTCCAGAGCGAACATTGGCTGTCGTTCGCCGAGAAGGCGAAACGTCAGGGGAAAATCCGGGCAATCGGAATGTCTGGCCATGCCGCCCGGCTGAGCGACTGCATGGAGTATGCGCTCGACGAAAAACTGGTCGACGTTTTTCTGGTCGCCTACAGCTTCGCGCAGCAGCCGAGCTTCAAGGACGAGGTTAAACAATACCTCCACGAGTGGCTGCCCAGTCTCGATATCGTCTCGGGACAGGTGAGGCTGCCCGAACTGATCAAGCGAGCCCATGGCGAGGGCGTCGGCGTCATGGTCATGAAGACGTTGAAGGGGGCGCGGCAGAACGACATGCGCCCCTTCGAAAGACCGGGTCGAACCTTTGCGCAATCGGCCTTCCGCTGGGTTCTCTCGGATCCCTCGGTGGACGGACTGGTCGTCTCGATGACGAGCCGCGAAATGATCGACGAATTCGTGGAGGCCTCGGGTACCGGCGCTCCAGATATCGAGGACCTCGCCCTGCTTGCACGCTATTCGGCGCGAAACGCAGGCACGAGCTGCCTGGTCGGCTGCGCAGACTGCGCGGATACCTGTCCGGCGGGCGTACCGATCGCGGATATCATGAGGCTGCGGATGTACGACCTCGACTACGGTCAACCGGCGATCGCGGCGACGGAATATGCGCGCCTCGCAACCAACGCAGAGGCCTGCCTCACGTGCTCGGGTCTCCCGTGCGCAACCGCGTGCAGCTCGGACTTGCCCATTCCAGAGCTCACCCGAGATACAGGCCGGCGCCTCTCCCGCGCGGACTAGGACTCATCTCCTTCGGCCTCAGAGGGCCCCGTCTTCCGCAGAGCCGTCTGTAGCCCTTCGGGCTCACCCTCCCACAGTCGCGCGAGTTCGGCCTCGACGACCACGTCCAATCCGAGCAGTCGCGATCGTGCGGCAGGTACGTCGGAGTCGCGAACGATCGTACTCAGTCGCACCAGCGCCCCGTCTGCACGATTTCGCGTCAAGCGGCCCCAGAAATGCTCGACCCGAAGACCGAAAATCGACGTGATGCCCGTCGAATGACCGGTCCGGTACCAGAAATGTACGAGCCGCTGCTCCCCGTCCTTCTCGACGAGGAACTCCTGCAGATCGAGGCCGTCGTCACCCCCGATACGTCGCTCGGCCGCATCGGCGATCGACCAGCCTTGCGCCGGATAGCAGATATCCGGAGTGTGCTCCGGTGTACCGCCGCGACGCGTGCCGTAGTAGCCAATATAGACGAACACCACGTAGCCGTGTTCATGAAAATACGCGCGCTGGACGTTGTGATCCGCGTTCAGCATCTCGGACACGCTCTCGTCCATCTCGAGATCGATCGCCTGCCAGCCATTCAATTCGGTCGGCAAGCTGTCGAAGCGATCCGCGTCATAGTCGGTGATCGGACGCAACATCATCCACCAGGAAACCATCCCCGTGAGAAGGAAGATCACCACGAAGATCACACCCTCGCGATTATTCTTCAGCATCACACGCCCTCCACGGGATTCTCGAGTCCCCGGCGAAGAGGAGCAAGAGAGAATCCGAATCCCAGTATCAGAACGATGGCCCACTCCGCGTGATCCATCATCCACCGCGCCGAATCGCCGGTTTCTCCGACGACGAGCAGGCCCCCCGCACCGAGGACCGTCGCTACATGAACCGGAATCCCGAGCATCGACCAGCGAAGGGCTCCTCCAGTCGCCGCCAGCATGCCCGCCCCTTCGACGGCTGACCGAAACCATCCGATCCCGGCGAGACCGATGAGCAACGCCAACCCTCCATCCGTAGCTCGCAGCACGAGGGAAGCGCCGTCGCCCCGCGAAAGAACCGACGCCCGCTGGACGACCTCGAAGTCGATCCCGGGAACCCAGCGCCCGCACAAACTCCCGAGAAGCCGCTCGAGACCGGGGCTCGAGAGATCGAGCAGCACATTCGGCAATGGAATAGCCCAGACCAGGAGAAGGGCCGGAACCGGCCTCGCCCAGCCTGCACCCCAGATCAGACCCACGAGGCCGACCCCCATTCCAACACGCGCGATCCGCAAGACATCACCACTGATCGCCACCAGTTCGAATGCGAGAGCGAAAACCAACGCGCCCCAGATCACTGTGGTCGTGGGATCCCGCAGCGCTCCGCGATCAGAGCGAGCGGCCACCCATGCGAGCCACGGGAAGATCAACACCGTCCTGGACCAGGGATTGGATTTGAGATGGCCTACCAGGTCAAGGAGAACGGGTGAAAAGGCAACAAGGAGGACCAGCCAGATGCCCCACCGCCACGTCGAATCGGTCCAGATGGAGGTGGACCCGTCATCACGCCCCATGTGCACATCCGGCCCTCTGTTAGTCAATCCGCTGAATCGACCCGAGCACCGACAATCGAAAATGCTGTTCGATCTCATCGGTGCTCACGATCACTGCGTCGACCAGTTCGAGAACGATCGCCAACCCGGCCGCCGCGCCAAGGGCTCCGACGAATAGTACGAACATGGCCTTCACCGGCGAAGAGGTGGCATCCGCCGGCGGCACGGCCGCATCCAGGATCGTCGCACGCTCACCCTGTTGAGCCGATTCGACAGCCTCTGCGAGCTCGGCCTGATTCACCTTGCGAAGGAATTCGCGATGGCTCTCTTGCAGGATCTCAGCGCGCTGTTCCATCCGCGCGAGCGCCTCGTGTCGTTCTGGAACGAGGGCGACGCGCCTGTCCAGTTCGTCGAATTCGGCGACGGTCTCGTCGAGCTGTCGACGCAGTTCGATTAGCGTCAGGCGGGCCGCATCCGCCTGCGTCGAGCCCGCGGATTCCGCCGATCCAGGTCCCTCGTCCGGGCGATCGGCGATCCGCTCCTCGAGCATAGAGATCTGGCTCCTGAGGGACACGACGTTCGGGTGGTCATCGGTGTAGAGCGATCGCTGGGCTTTGTAGCGAGTCTTCAATGCGCGGAGGAGCGACTCAGGAGAGTCCGGGTCGAGATCGGTCCCGGTCGATGCGAGCGTCGAGAGTCGGCTCTCCGCTCCGACGATCTGGAGGGCCAGGGATTGCCGTTGGCTCTGCAACCGATCCAGTTTCCCGAGATTCGTTTGAAGCTCGCTGGGGAGCTGGCCACGATACTTCTTCTTGAAGAGAGTGATTTCGCGTTCCTGTTCAGCGAGCTCGGCCTGGGTCTGCGCCAGTTCCCTCCTCAGGAATTCTGTCGTGAGCCGGGCCTGGCGGCTCCTCATCTTGAGATGGCTGTCGGTAAATCCCGTTGCGAGATCGTTGGCAACGTTCGCGGCCTTATGGCGATCCAGAGAGGAGTACTTGATCTCGAAGACCGTTGCCGTACTCGAGGCCGCGTCGTTTCCGATATTCGAGCGATCCGGGCCAATCACGATGCTGGCTCGCATGATTGAAACTTTCTGTTCCATCGAGAGCGGATTACTCGCGTTCGGATAATCGTAGAGATCATGCTTCTGGATCAGCGAGACGAGTGCCCGACGCGAGAGCAGCTCGCCCAAAATGGCGCTGACCTTTTCGAGCTGGTCTGTCTCGACCGCCGACTGGACGAATTGCTGGGAAATTTTCTGGCTCGCGACCAGAACGGTCGCGCGCGCGAGGTAGACGGGCTCACGCTTATAGAGAAAGACCCCGCCAGCCACCACTCCGGTGATCAGAACGGCGACCATCCAGATCCAGCGGCGTTTGACTACTCCGATCGGGTCGAGCACGAAGCCCGGAATCCCAGCACCTTCGCCGCCTTCTCCGACGTCGATCGATCCTTCACGGTACTCGTCGCGACTCATTCTTCGACTTCCTCTTCGGGATCGCCCGAAGCCATCACAGACGCGTAGTAGCTGTCATTCTTGCTTCCCGCCGCCGCTCTACTCTCGTTGAGGAAGGCACCGAGGATGACTGAGCGGTGCAAATGTGTGAGCAAACTCCGGAACGTCGAGTGTGGCGTTCGGCCCGAGGCGATCACCGCCAGGCACCCACCCACGTGTGGCGCAATCAGCGGAACGTCGGGCACCGGAAGAACCGGTGGACCGTCGAACACCACGTAGTCGTAGTGTGAGTGCAGCTGGTCGAGAACTCGATGTGATGTCCCACTGAGCAGACGATGCGCATCCGCTGTCGGTTTGCCGATCGGATAGAAATCGAGGGACGGCATTTCCGTTCTGACCCGAACGTCGTCGAGTTGCAGATCTCCGACGAGCACACTCTCGAACCCTCGGGCCGTCTCGTATCCCAGGATCTTGCCGACCTGCCCACGGCGGAGATCGAGATCGACGAGCGCGATCCGACCTTCTGGCACCACCGACGCGAAAGCCAGTGCCAGGTTCACCGCCACAGTCGTCTTCCCCTCACCCGCGAGTGGGCTGGTCACCAGAACGGAGCGAAGCGGCTTCTGATCCAATATTGCGCCCACCCGGACGGACAGATGTCTGAACCGGGCCGCCTCGGGTCCGAGCGGATCGACCGCACATAGCCGCGACACCCAGTCTCCGGTCCGGTCCTTGGGGATGACATGGTGGTCGAAAGGTGCAGCGACCGGATGCGCCGCCTCACCGGCGTGATGAGTATCGCCTTGGGCGACTCGTGCGTCCCTCGGCGCGTCGCGTGCCTCTCTCGCCACAGATGGATCCGAATTCCGGGCCGCCGCAGATCCGTGATCTGCCGCGCCCGGGCGGGCCAGGCGCGAGGCGGTCTCCTCGCTCGGATC
>JAPYTP010000107.1:16426-20894 GCA_029941885.1 Myxococcota bacterium | reverse complement strand
TGGTCGCCGCCACCACCGTCGGGTCGCCGTTGAGCCGAGCCAGGAAATCGGTGTAGGCGTTTCCATCGGGCTCCGTGCCGGTGTTCGACCACTCGTAGCGATTGTTCACGTCGTGGGGGTCCGGGCAGCCTCCGGGAGCCGTCTCGCAAATTCCCGAGGCCGGAAAAGTCGCGTCGAACGTCCCCGTCTTCTGCTCCCACAGGAGACCCGTCTGGTGATCGGCCACCGTGCCGTCGCCGCAGTTTTCGAAGCGCACGGGCTCCCCGGCAACCCGCGCCGAGGGCACAGCGCCCAGGCGTTGGCGCGGGGTGAGCGTCACGTTCTCGCCTGACGGCTCGACCACCACCTCCAGGTAGAGCGGCGGCCGCTCGAGCAACGCAGCGTCGTAGCTCCCGCTCAGCACACTACCGCCGCCGAGCGCGACCGCGAACATGCCCTGTGCGTCGAGCGCCACGGCGGTGTGGTCTTCGCTGTAGAGCGGTGCGCCCCCGCTCTCGGCAGCGTAGAGATGGAGGCGGAGGTTCACGGAGCCCGTCCGGGGCACGCCGGCCGCGTCGGTGAGCTGACCCTGGTAGAGGGAATGCGTTGCCACCTGGGCTTGGGACGTAGCGGGTAGGAGCAGGAAGCAAAGGGCGAGCAGGGTCCACGCGAACGAAGTGGTGCCGATCCTCCGCTTACTTTTCGGTCGCGTGTTTCCGAACCGCATCCGGGTGCTGACCTTCATCGCTCGCCTGTTCTTGAGCACGCTCGCGGCGGTTCTGATCGACTTCTTAGACGGTACCCGCGGCACGGATTCGATCGTCGCCGGGTCGCGTGCGCCGTGACGTGCTTGTCCTAATTGGATCTCAGCGTGGCAGGTGCCGATGAAGCGTTTATGAATCCCATAGGCAACTGTGAAATTACAGATCGACCCGTGGATCAGTCGCCCTCGTCGGGCCAGGCTTCCCGGCTGCGCGCGCAGCGGAAGCCCGCATCTTCCGCGGAGTAGTCGAGTTCGACCGCTAAGCTGCCAGCGCCGCGCAGGTTGGACGGGGTGAGGTCAGTCCAGGACCCGCCCTTCAGCACGGCGAACTCGCCGTCGGTATTGGAGACGCGCTTCGAGGTCCATTCCCAGACGTTGCCGGCCAGGTCGTAGTAGCCGGCGGGTGCCGCCGGAAACTGGGCCACGGAAGCCGGCCGCTTGACGGCGTTGCTGCCCATCCAGCGGGCGGCCGCGTCGTCCCATTCGTTGCCCCATGGAAAGATGCGTCGCTCTGCACCCCGGGCCAGGGCCTCCCATTCCTCGGCTGTGGGAAGTCGACCGCCGTCCCAGGCGCAGTAGGCGAGGGCGTCCGCCACGCCCACGTGGACCACGGGCTCATCGTCCTGTTGCTCCCAGCCCGGTTCGCGCCAGGTCAAGCCTCGTACATTGTTGTCGGCCAGGCCGATGATCACGGAGCTCGAGCCTCGTTTCTCGGCCGCGGTGCGGTGCGAGGGGTTGGCGGCCGCGAACTCGGCGAACTGGCCCACTGTCACTTCGCGCGGGTCGAGTTCGAAGGGCGCGAGATCGACCCCGCGCGGAGGGATCTCTTCGGCGAACCACTCGGCCGAGCAGCCGAAGTCGAGATGGGCTTGGCAGAGTGCCAAGGCGATCTCGGTTTCCGCCCGGGTGCTCCCGACTTCGAAGCTGCGAAGCCGGCCGGCGGCGGCGCGCGCCTGCTGCTCTGCCTCTTGTCCACTGGACTCTTCGCCCAGTCGCGACGGTCGCGGCGAAGGCGCCACCGGGTCCTCCCCTCCCAAGCTCAACCACACCGCCAACCCGCCTAGCGCCAGCAGCGCAACCCCGGCGCCCGCGATCAAACCCGTCTTGCTGCCGGCCGGCAGACGGGCACCCGTTTTGGGGCCTTCCGCGTGCAGTGCTTCAGCAAAGGCGAGGCAGGTGGCAAAGCGCTCCGTGGGGTTCTCGGAGAGCGCGCGACGGACCGCCGCTGAGGCGCTCTTGGGCAACTTGGCGAGCATCGCGTCGTTCGCGGTGGAAGAGAAGTTTCGCGCGGGCGTCTCACCCGAGAGCGCCTGGGCCACGATCACCGCGAGGCTGTACTGATCGTAGGCCGGGGTAAAGTCACCCGTCATCGCTTCCGGCGGGATGTAGCCGGGCGCGCCGAGTACGAATCCCACCTGGGTGCTAGGCGTTGAGGAGTCCGCGTCGGGATTGATCGCGACGGTCTGTTCGCCGGTATCGCGTTTGGCTATGCCGAAGTCCGACAGGCTGACGAAGCCGTGCTCGTCGAAGAGAATGTTGTCCGGCTTCACGTCCCGATGGATCCAGCCGCGGTCGTGGCTGAAGTCGAGCGCCATGGCGATGGGTTTCAACCAATCCAGCACCTGCTCGAGGGTCTGGGAGCCGTCCTTCAGCCGGTGGTCGAGATCACCGCCTCCCTTGAAATCAACGACGACGAAGGGCAGTTCCAGGCCCGCGCTCTGGAGCCGGCCGCGATCGCGGATGCGAACGATGTGGGGGTGTTCGAGCGCCGCCTGAGCGCCGACTTCCTGCTCGAAGCGCTCGAGTAGCTGCATGTCCTGCCCCAGCTCGCGTGCGAGGTCGGAGCGGGGCACTTTAACCACAACACGCTGTCCAGAGCCGGAATCGTCGGCAGAGTAGACCGTCGCCATCCCCCCCTGGCCGAGGGGACCGAGAAGCTCGTAGCGATCTTTCAGGACCCGCCCGACAAGCGGGTCTTCGTGCCGTGTCGCGACGAGGCGAGTCCCGGTGGTGCCTTCCTCTTCGCCATCGCTCATCGGCGTCCTCCCGCTGGTCTGGAAATCGCTCTCGGAACCGCGCTCGAAATTCTTGTCGGAATTCCTCTCGGAATCGGTCTATGAATCGACTTCACCGCGCAGATCGCGCCCTAGTGTTGATATTGACCTCACGAATCGTGTTGCCAGCGCGAGGAGCCAAACAAAGCACTGATCTCCAGGTGCCGTTCGGGATACTATACTTGCCACCATGCTGGGATCTAGAGGCACTGGGGTTCGGCTTGCGATCGCAGCAGCCGCTTTGTTGATCGGCACAGCCCTCTTCCCGCCGGGCGAGGACGCTCCGCGCGACGCCGCTGATGCCGGGGTGCCTTCAACCCCCGAGTTCACCAGCGGCTCCCCGGAAGCCAGCGAACGGCTGGCGACGGCTGAGACTCCCGCCTCCCGGGCGATCCTCGTTTCCAGCCAAGCACCCGGCGAAGCAATACGCCGTTCTGCCGCTCCGTCGGCTGTGTCGGCCCTGCCGACCTGGGCACGCGAAGCGCTGGGGGCCGATGGCGACCCCGCGGCCCGGGTGCTGATGAATCGCAATTCCGTTCTCGCCGGCGGCGAACTCGATGCGCGGGATCTCGCGGTACTGATGGACATCATCGCCGCCAGCGGTCTTTCGGAATCAAGCTCGCCTTTCGACTACGACGACGGCAACGGTATCCTCGAGCCCTGGGAACTCGGCTTTCAAGTCTGGGAGAACGGGCGGTTGGTGCTGTTGGCTACGGGCCCGAGCCCACACTTTTCCTTCGGATATCAGCTGCTTGGGCTGCCCGACAGCATCGGCGGTCTGTCTGGCGTGCGCGTGCTGGCGCTACACGGCAGCGAGCTGGAACAGCTGCCCGGGGCGATCGGCTCGCTTGAGGCGCTGCGCGAGCTACGCCTGCACGACAACCGGTTGAGCGAGCTTCCGCGCTCGATCGGGGGCCTGGGGCTGCTGCGGATCCTCCACCTCTCGGGCAACGGCCTCTCCTTCCTGCCGGCTGAACTTGGCTTCCTCGATCGGCTCGAGATACTCAATGCCAGCGACAATCCGTTGACACTCATCGAGGACGGCGCACTCGGCCTGGGGCATCTTCGGGTACTCAGACTCGAACGAACCCGGCGTTCGCAACGTCCCGGCACGCCAACCTGGGGCCAGTTGCGCGAACTCCCCGATGAACTCGCGAGTCTCCCTCTCGAGGATCTGCGCGTCGGCGGGAACTTGCTCTATTGTGCCGGGGGTAAACCTGCGTGGCATCTGACGAACGGGTCCATCGCCTCGGTGGTTGGGCTTGGTGCGCAGCGTTGCGGGTCCATCCGGTAGTCAGTGTGATTAGTTCGGAGAAGCACAGTTGGCCCATCTGCTCCTAGTCAGCGAAGTGCCGGATGCGGTGATGGAACCGGTCGAGATCGCGACGACGGGCATGCGAATCGGCCGCTCGCGGGACTCTGACTTCCAGATTCCGGACCAGCGTGTCTCGGGCTTGCACGCTGAACTCGTGTGGGAGGGCGGAAGCCTCTTTCTGATACCGCACAGCGCGACCAACAGCACGCGGCTAAACGGCGTGCTCGTCGAGGAGCGCTGCTCGATTGCTGCAAACGACACCATTACGCTGTCGGAGTCGATCGAGCTTCGAGTTGGCGTCGAAGATGCTACGCAAGTCGCCGATGCGGCGGGGCTCCCGCCCGTTGCGAGTCGCGC
>JAPYTP010000107.1:7165-16326 GCA_029941885.1 Myxococcota bacterium | reverse complement strand
TCGCGCCGTGTCCACACGAGTTCCCCAGACGGCCGCGATTCCGATCCCGCAGTCGCAGCAGGTGGAGCAGCGCGATCCCAAGGAACTCAACGTCGTGATCGTCGGAGCGGGCCCCGCCGGCATCGCGGCGGGGGTCCAGGCCGCCAAGCGCGGCGTGCCGCACCTGCTGCTCGATCGCACCTCTCTCGCCAACACGATCGAGCGTTACCAGAAAGGCAAGCTCGTGATGGCCGAGCCCAGCCGCTTGGGTTTGCAAGCGGATCTCGACATGGGATTCGAACAGAACACGCGGGAGGATGTGCTGAGCGAGTGGTACGCCGCCCTCGAGCGCGCCGACGTGAAGACGGCGATCGGCCCCGAACACGAACTGGTCAGCATCGAGGGGCAGGTCGGCGCATTCAAATTGCACACCCAGGGCGGCGGTGTCATCGATGCCACGCACGTCGTGATGGCGATTGGCGTCCAGGGCGGCCTGCGCCGCTTTGGCTGCGAAGGCGACGACCTTCCCCATATTTCGCATCAGCTCGACGACCCGGCCGACTTCGAGGGCAAGAAGATCGTCGTCGTCGGAGCGGGCGACGCCGGCATCGAAAACGCCCTTGCGCTCATGGAGTACGGCAACGACGTGGCGATCGTCAATCGCCGGGAAGAATTCGACAAGGCCAAAGCCGCGAACCGCAGCAAGCTCCAGGCGGCGATCGAGACCAGCAAGATGACGCTGTACAAGAACACGGTGGTGGATCACTTCGAGGAGCGCGCCGTCTTCCTGAAGACGCCCGAAGGAGTCGAACGGATCGAGGTCGACCTGGTGATCGGTCGCCTGGGCGCGATTCCGCCGCGCAAGTTCCTTGAAGCCATGGGCATCGAGTTTCCTTCTGAGTCGCGTGAAGCGGTGCCGCTGGTCTCGGACTCCTACGAATCGAACGTGCCGGGCATCCACTTGCTGGGCGCTCTGGTCGGCTACCCGTTGATCAAGAACTGCATGAACCAAGGCTACGAGGTGATCGAGCACCTGCTGGGCAGTCCCGTTGTGCCAGCGGACGAGCCGGTTCTCGCCGCAGTGCTGGCGCCCTGGGGCATCGGTGTGTCGGAGGCGATCGAGCGGATCCGTTACACGGTCCCGCTCTTCTCGAGTCTCTCCCCGATCCAGCTGCGCGAATTCCTCTTCGACTCGACGGTCAAGAAGGTGGCCTCTGGGGAGACGGTCTACGAGCGCAACGATTATGAGAACACGCTGCTCACGATCGTGGAGGGCCGCTGTCGGGCTTCGACCCCGCGTGAGGACATCAAGCTCGACGAAGACGAGGAGGGCAAGACCCGCCTGCTGCAGGACCGAAATATCTTCCTCTACGAGAAGGGCGAATTTTTCGGCGAGATGGGCTTGATCTCCGGCCGTCGGCGCGGGGAAACCGTCGAGGCCATCGAGCCGAGCATCCTGATCGAATCGCCGCGCCTGGCGATCAGCCGGCTGCTCAACTCTTCAGCCGAAGTACGCGAGACCATCGACCAGGCCTTCGCCAATCACGCTGTGGAAAAGCTCATGCCCAGTGTGCGGATGGAGGATCGGCAGTTCCTCGCGGACGCCGCCGAGACCCGCAGCTATGCCCCGGGCAAGCTGGTCATCACCCAGGGCGGGGACGCCGATGGGCTGTACCTGATTCGCCGCGGATCCGTTTCGATCACGACCCAGCGCGACGGCCGCGAGGTCGTGTTGGAGTACGTGCAGGCGGGCAACATGATCGGCAACCGCAGTCTGCTCTCGGAAGATCGAAAGCACAGCGCCAATGTGCGAGCCAAGACCCTGGTCGAGACGCTCTTCATGCCGGCCGAAGCGGTCTTCCAGGTATTTGAGCGCAATCCCAACCTGGCGCTCCAGCTCCGCAAGCAGATGGACGAGCAGGCCGCCTCATCCGCCGGAGGAGCGGCCGCGGCGGAGGAACACCGCGGCACCGTGATGTTCCTGATCGATCAGACCGGCACCCACGAAGCCACCGACCTGCTCCTGATCGACGAGTCGCTCTGCGTGCGCTGCAACAACTGTGAGAAGGCCTGCGCGGAAACCCACTTCGGTGTTTCGCGACTCGACCGCGAGGCGGGCCCGACCTACCAGACCTCGGGCGGCGCCCAGCTCCATCTTCCCACGGCATGCCAGCACTGCGAGAACCCCAAGTGCATGGACGACTGCCCGCCGGACGCGCTTCAGCGCGATCGAAACGGCGAGGTCTACGTGCGGGACAATTGCATCGGTTGTGGCAACTGCGCTCGCAACTGTCCCTACGATGTGATCCAGATGTCGGCGCTCGAAGAGAAGCGGCCGCCAGGACTGCTGTGGCGGCTCCTCTTCGGCGAGCCGGTTCCGGACGAGAGCGGGGAGACGAAGCCGAAGAAGGCCGTCAAGTGCGATCTGTGCAAAGAACTCGGCGAGCCGAGGAGCGGGCGCAAGAGGGCGGCATGTGTGGCCTCTTGCCCCACCGGCGCCATCGTTCGGGCGGATCCCCGCAAGCTCGTCGACGAGGTACTGCAACGAATATGAGCGCTGGCGCGACCGCGACTCCGACAACGCTCGTCTCCTCCATGGCCCAAGGCCGGCGCGCGCTCCTGTGTGCAGCGATCCCGCTGGCCGAGATCTTCTTCTACGACCTGTGGCGTGGGCCGATGCCCGGACGCGCAGGCAGCTTCGGCATGGGCGTGCTCTTGACCACGGTCGGTGTCTACGGAACGTGGCGGGGTCTGCGACCCGCGGAAGTCGAGCAGCGCGACGCTCCCACCAGCTTTCTCAGTTACGACCGCTTTCGCTTCACGTGGTTGGCGGTAGGGGTGACTGCAGCAGCCATTGGCGCCTATCTCTTCGACGCGCCACCGGGTGGCCGCAGTGGTGGATCCTGGTTGGGCTACATGCTCGGAACGGTGTGCTTCGCAGCCATGGTCTGGCTCATGTGGTTTGGCATTCGCAAGCGGAGCTACACCTCACGGGGCGCCCCCCTGCGCGCTTGGCTGTCGGGGCACGTCTATCTGGGGCTGGCGCTCTTGATCATCATGCCCCTGCACAGCGCCTTTCAGTTCGGCTGGAACATTCACATGCTCGCCATGGCGCTTGCCATCTTCGCGATTCTCACCGGCCTCGCGGGCCTCAGCTTCTACACGCGCGTTCCCAGCATCATGACTCGGAACCGACCCGGCCAGAAGCTCGAAGGTCTGCTGCAGCAGATCGTCGACATCGACGAGCGCTGCTTCGTGGCGGCGAAGGTGCTGCCAGATTCCTACGTGAATTCCGTCAAGGCCTCGATCGAGCAAACTCGCATCGGTGGCGGCATCCGGGTGCAGTTGCTGGGGCATCGCAAAGGGGCCACGGCCGAAGCCCTCAAGCAGTTTGGTAAGCTCATCAGTTCCGAGCCACTCCGGGGTGAAGCGGCCGATCGCCGCCAGGAGCTGGTCGAGCTATTCGCGGTGAAGGAACGACTGCTTCGGCGGGTCGGACAAGATGTGCGGCTGAAGGCGCTGCTCGACATGTGGCTGCTGATCCACGTGCCGGTCGCGTTCGGCTCCGTCTTCGCAGTCGCAGTACACATTTTCGTGGTGTTCTACTACCGATGAGGTCGCCGGTCCCAGCGTGCGCGCACTTCTGACTCACGTTTCAGTCCGTCGCTCGGGCAACATCGCGCGTCGCGACGAAGAGGTCGACTGCGAAGCCGTACGAGTCGGTCGGAGTCTTTCGAACCAGATCGTGCTCGAGGGGCTTGCGGTCTCGCTCCAGCACGCGGAGTTCGTTGCGCGCGGCGACGGTGTGTACCTGGTGCCCATGCCCGCAAGCACCGTCTTGCTCGGAGGGCGGCGCCTCGCTGGCGATGTGCGTGTGGCAGCCGGCGACGTGGCGCGAATCGGCGGCTACGAGCTGCGCGTCGTGGGACTCGGGGAGAACGACTGCGATCTGGCGATCGACATACAGCACGTAGAGGAGAGCCAATCCGGCCTCGCGGCGCTGCTCGAACGCTCGGAGATTCAACTCGAACACGGGTTGTGGACGCGTCGACGCTGGTCGTGGATCGTCGTGGTCAGCATTCTCGCGGCGACTCTGATCATTCCCCTCGCGACCGGCTATCGGGGTTCGTGGAACACCGGCCCGATCTCGAACAACCACGCCCAGATCGCCAACGATTGCGCGGCCTGCCACAGCGCCTTCCAGCCGGTGAAGAACACCGCCTGCCTGAGCTGCCATCCACGGATCGGCTCCCACGCCGACGAACGCGCCGAATTCGCCCATCTCGATTCCCTGCGCTGCGCCTCTTGCCATCTCGAACACGGCGGAGACGACGGATTGGCCGCACTGGAAGACGTGAGCTGTGCGAGTTGCCACGCAGATCTCGATGCGCAGCACGCGACGGAGGTGGGACGCGCTTCGGACTTCGCCGGCGAGCACCCGGAGTTTACGCTGCACCTGCTAACGCCGGTTCCGCCCGTGGACGGGGCCCCGCAAGCACCCGAGGTCAAGCGCGTCGCCTGGGGCCCGGATGTGAAGGAGGCCTCGGGCCTCGAGTTCGACCACTTCACCCACGTTGGAGGCGTGCGCCAGGCCGACTCCACTCGATCGAACCTGCGCTGCGATAGTTGTCACGTGCCCGACGAGGCCGGCCGACGCATGCAGCCGGTCGATTTCGAGCAGCACTGCCGCGGCTGCCACGCACTCAACTACGCCCGGGGCAGCAAGAACATGCGCCAGGCGGAAGCCCACCACGGCGAGCCGGGCGAGCTGCGCCGCCAACTGCAACTTGCCTTCCTCGACGATGTCCTGCTGCGCCAGCCCGGTGAAACGGAACGGGAGACCAAGCGGCGACGTTTGCGGCTCACCCGCCCCGGTTCGAAGCGGGCGCCTGAAGAGCAGCAGCTCATCGACGCCGTCAACAAGCGCGCCGACAGTGCCTTCACGCTCCTGATGAGCGACAAATACTGCGGGCAGTGCCACCAGCTCGTACCCGAAGGCGATCCGAGCGACGTCGCTCCGGTTGCCATCACCCAGGCGTGGTTCGGAGACACCCTCTTCGATCACTCGTCCCACGCCTCGACTCGGTGCGGTGAATGCCATCCGCGCGCCGCCGCACACAGCGAGGAAGCCGCCAGCGCGGATGGCTTCGTGCGCGCGGAAGGAACGCGGCCCGGCGAGGTGCCATACGGCCTCACGCCAAGCGCGGAACTCAAGGCCAGTGGGTTCGAACCGAGTCGGCACGCCTCTGACGTCCTTATATTGGGGGAGAGCAGTTGTTTGAAGTGCCACGCCGGGTCGCTGGCGCGCCCACCCGACGTGGCATCACCCTGTGTCATGTGTCATATCTTCCATCACGCTGATCTCGAACCCATCGCAAGTCGATCGCATTCGGCGCCTTGAATATGCTTGACGAGTTTCCCGCACGGTGGCCTAAGTCGGGGTCCAGGACTCCTGTCGATCAACTGGATTTGGATACGGAAATAGAGCGCACAACTCGCAAGGCGCCAGAAGTACGGAACGGATCTGTCGTAAGCCGAAGACCCAGTCTTGCCTTGGTGGTGTTGACAGCCGCGCTGTCCGCGATGCTGGTCGGGGGCAACTGCTCGAAGGGCGGCGGAGATAGCGACTGCGCTGGCGACTGCGATCCCAGCGCGCTCTTCCTGTCGGCGATCGAAGTCGAACAGATCGCAGCGCGCGCCATCGCGGAAGCCGATGCGAACAACGTCGAGGCGACGATCGCGATCGTCGACCGCGTCGGGAACGTGTTGACCGTGGTGCGGACCAACGACACGCCACCGACCTTCAAGATCGACGGCGGCCGCGATGTCATGACGGGACTCGACGGCCTCACTTTTCCCCCATCCCCGATAGCCACCCAGATCACCAGCTTTGCCGCCATCAGCAAGGCCGGCACCGGCGCTTACCTTTCGAGTCAAGGCAACGCCTTCTCTACCCGCACGGCCTCGCAGATCATCCAGGAAAATTTCAACCCCGGCGAAGACTTCCGCGGCGGTGGGCCGCTCTTCGGGGTGCAGTTCTCGCAGCTTCCCTGCGGCGACTTCGTTCGCAACATGGGGACCGACGCGGCCCGGGGACCGAAGCGCTTGCCGCTGGGCTTCTCGGCAGACCCAGGCGGGCTTCCGCTCTACAAGGGCGGTGTTCCCGTGGGCGGGATCGGGGTCGAATCCAACGGTATCTACAGCGCAGACCTCGTGATCACGGACGTGGACACGAACGTGGAAGAGCGCATCGCGACCGCCGGGACGCTCGGCACCACGACCTCTTTCGCCGCACCGTCGAATCGCCGCGCCGAACGCATCTCGGTCGATGGCCGCACCTTCCGCTTTGCAGATGACGAAGACGTGCGGAGCACGGTTGCCGAGGCCGAGGCACTGATTCCGCTCGGCGGAGCTCTGGTTCGCACGGTCGGCGGCTTCTTCGATAAGAACGACGGAGACTTCCAGGTCGGCCAGGCGCTCCTCTCCCCCGCATCGGGAATCGAACACGACGACGCGAGCTTTACGGACGCGAGCCTCAACCCCATTCCCGTCGAGTTCTATTCCGACGGAGCGGGGGGCAACGTGTTTGCGCCCAGCGACTCCTCGGTTCCGCTACCGAGCGGCGGCGGGCTGACCTCGACCGAGGTGATGAGTCTGCTCCAGGAGGCTCTGCGGATTGCCACTCGAGCGCGCGGGCAGATCCGAAAGCCCGAAGGCTCGAGCGCGCGCGTCAACTTCTCGGTGGTCGATACCGCCGGTACCCTCCTCGGGTTCATCCGCTCGCTGGACGCACCGATCTTCGGGGCGGACGTCTCGCTCCAGAAGGCTCGGACGGCCGTCTTCTTCTCACGCACCGATGCAGCGTCCAATCTCGAGAATGCGGACGATCCGGACTTCGCGAACCTAGTCCTGCCGGGTGCTTTCCTGCCCGCGTCCGCGTATCTCGCGGCGGCCCAGGGTTTCTTCGACAACGTCGCTCCCGGCGACGTCCTGACCGACGGTACGGCGTTCTCCGACCGAGCCGGCGGCAACCTGTCGCGACCCTTCTTCCCGGACGGCATCAACGGCCGGGCGAACGGGCCGCTCAGCCGCCCCTTCGACGAGTGGAGTCCGTTCAGCACGGGTCTCCAGCTCGATGTGTCGGCGGACGGAATCTTCCGCGCCCTGACGGCGATGGACCCTCTGATCCCGAATCAGTGCACGCCCGGCCCCGAACTGAACGGGATCAAGAACGGCTTCCAGATCTTCCCCGGCAGTGTCCCCATCTATCGTGACACGCAACTCATCGGCGGAATCGGAATCTCCGGTGACGGCGTGGACCAGGATGACATGATTGCTTTCCTCGGCGTCCACAATACGGCTGGCATCAACAACGCGCCGCCCGACATGCGGGCAGACAACATCACCGCACAGGGTGTCCACCTGCGCTTCGTGAGTTGCCCACCGAAACCCTTCCTCGACAGCAACGAACAGAACGTCTGCGAGGGGAAATGATGCGCCTCGGCTTTCTCGCTCTGCTGCTGCTCGCCGCGACCTTGTGTCTCGGTGCACCTTTCGCCAGCGCCCAAAGCGAACAGGAGAGCGAAGAAGAGGCGACCCAAGAACGCCCGCGGAAGTCGCTCTTCGACCGTCCCGGCGGCCGTCGCGAACGCCGCACGGCGCCGGGCGAGCCGACGCCGGCTCCCGGCGAGGCACAGGCTGAGAGTTCGGGCACGGCGAAGCCCCCGTCGGCTGCAGAGAGCCGCCAAGCGCGTCGCGAACGAGCCGTTCGCAAACAGCGACAGATCCCCACCTACGAGCAGGTGCCGATTCCCGATCGCTGGCGCATCGTCGAGGCGTTGGGCGTCAATGAGCGCTGGTACGATCCCTACAACCAGAACACGCTCAAGGCCGACCGCCCGATCTTCGGCACTCAGGACTGGTTCTTCAACCTCAACGTCATCAACGACCTCACCATCGAACCGCGCCGGATTCCCATTCCCGTGGGCCTACAGGCGAACGCCGGGGCCGGTTCGCTCGACATCTTCGGTGACGGAAAGCAGCTCGGCGTCGTCAACAGCCTGATCGTCTCCACGGCTCTCATCAAGGGCGATACCACCTTCCGACCGCCCGACTACGAGTTCCGCGTCACGGGCGTGCTGAATGGAAACTTCCAGAAGGTCGAGACGATTGGCGCTCTCTTTGCCGACCCGCTGAAGGGCACCACCCGGTCGGACGTTCACTTCGGGCTGCAGGATGCCTTCATCGACTACCACCTGCGCAACAAGTCGGACCGCTACGACTTCGACAGTATTCGAGTAGGCATTCAGCCCTTCACGAGTGACTTTCGGGGCTTTCTATTTCAGGACAACCAGCCGGGCGTCCGCCTCTTCGGAAACTTCGCCAACAACCGCCTGCAGTACAACCTGGCCTACTTTCGGCGTCTGGAGAAAGACACCAACTCCGGTCTGAACGACTACGACATCCGCGCCGATCACATCTTCGCAGCGAACCTCTACTACCAGGACTTCCCGGTGCTGGGCTTCCAGCTGCAGGGCTCCTTCATCTACAACCGCAATCGCGAGAGCGGGGACGAGTTCTACAACGAGAACGGCTTTCTGCAGAGGCCCGCGCCGGTCGGCGACGCCCGACCCCACGACTACGATGTCTACTATCTGGGCTTTAGCGGTGACGGTCACATCGACCGCGTCAATCTGACTTTCAGCGGCTACTACGCCTTCGGATCGGACTACCACAACCCGATCGCGGGACGCCAGACGGACATTCGGGCCGGCTTCGTAGCAGCGGAAGTTTCCTACGATCGGGACTGGTATCGCCTCAAGGCCTACGGCCTGTGGTCCTCGGGCGACGACGATCCCCTCGACGGCACAGCGGGCGGCTTCGACGCGATCTTCGAAAACCCACAGTTCGCTGGCGCCGACACGGCCTTCTGGCAGCGCCAGTCGATCCCGCTCATCTTTGGCGGCGGAGTCGTGTTGTCCGGTCGCAACGCGATCATCCCGTCGCTCCGCACCTCGAAGGAACAAGGCCAGTCGAACTTCGTGAACCCGGGCATCGGGATGGTGGGAGTCGGGGCGGACCTCGACATCCTGCCCGAGTTGCGCGTCGAAGCCAACGTGGCCTGGCTGACCTTTGACGACACTTCGTCCCTGCGCTTCTTGCGCAATCAGGCCGAGATCGAC
>JAPYTP010000107.1:0-7065 GCA_029941885.1 Myxococcota bacterium | reverse complement strand
CACGGCGGCAACGCTGCTGTGATGCTGCCGGCGGGAGCGAGTCCCGGCGACGCTCGCTACCAGGACACTCAAGAGCAGGCTCATGTGCAGCCCCGCTATCCCCATGCCTGGGAGCGCGATCACGAAACCGGGGAGCTGCCCGTCCGGACCTACACCCTGCTCAACGAAGAGTCCTCGGCCTACGTCCGCTTCATCAATCCGGGCGACCTGCGCATCGCCGACTACGCCTGCGGTGCCTGCCACGGCGACATCGTCGAGGCCAACCGCCGCAGCCTGATGTCGACTGCGGCGATGTTTTTCACCGGGGCCGCGTACAACAACGGCATCGTGCGCTACAAGCGCTCTTTCATCGGCGAGCAATACACCCAAGACGGAACGCCCGCCGGGATCCAGTTGCCGGAAGGCACCACCCTGAGCGAAGCCCAGGTGAGGGCTGGCGTGATTCCCCGCGTGGTGCCGCTCCCGAGGTGGGAGACCACGCCCCCCGGTGACAACTTCCGTGTCTTCGAACGAGGGGGCCGGCTGATCGGCAACCTCTTCCCCGAGATCGGCTTGCCCAACATCGCTCCGGGCTTCGACGAGCCCGGCCGGCCCGACGTTCGCCAGTCGAATCGCGGCCCGGGCACAGGCTCGCGCATCTCCGTGCCCGTACTCAACATCCACAAGACGCGCCTCAACGACCCCTACCTCTGGTTTCTTGGCACCAACGACAACCCCGGCGACTTCCGCTCGTCGGGCTGCTCGGCCTGTCACGTCGTCTATGCGAACGACCGCGACCCGATCAGCTCGGGCGTCTACGCGAAGTACGGGCACTGGGGTCAGAGTGCGACGGTGGATCCGACGATCGCGGCGCTGAAGAGTCACGATGGCGAGCCAGAGCGGGGCCACCCCATCCGACACGAGTTCTCGCGTTCGATCCCCACGAGCACCTGCATGACCTGCCACATGCACCAGCCCAACATGTTCGTGAACCCCTACCTGGGTTTCACCATGTGGGACTACGAGTCCAACGCACCGCAGATGTGGCCCGAGGAGCAGCGCTATCCCAGCATCGAAGAGATCTTCGAGATCAACTCGCGCAATCCCGAAGAGGCGGCCATCCGCGGGAAGTGGTCGGACACCGAGTTCATGAGCCGGGTCACCGATGACGTGAACCCGGTCGCGAAGGACACCCAGTTTGCCGACTACCACGGCCACGGCTGGAATTTTCGAGCGGTTCACAAGCGCGCCCGGGACGGCAGTCTGCTCGACGCCGAAGGCGCGGTCATTCCGGACGATCTACCGCCCGCCGAGAAGTGGCAGCGCGCGGTGCACATGCGCGACATCCACGCCGATGCGGGCATGCAGTGCGCGGACTGCCACTACGCCCAGGACGCCCACGGCAACGGCAACGTCTACGGCGAGGTCGCAGCCCAGGTCGAGATTCGCTGTCGCGATTGCCACGGAACCTCCGATCAGCGTGCAACGCTCAACACCTCGGGGCCGGCGGCGCCCGAGGGCGGCAGCGAACTCGGGAGCCTGTTGAACGCCGACGGCAACTACCGCTTCGAATGGGAGGGCGACCAGCTCTACCAGCGGCTCATCATGCCGCCCCACGAGAAACGCCGGGTGAAGCAGGTGGTGGACATCGTGAACCCGCGCAATAGCGACTACAACGAGAAGGCCGCGCGCCACAAGCTGGTATCCACCCAGAGCGGGGAGGGCGGCTCCTGCGAACGCGCCCACGACTCCGAAGAGATGTCGTGCTTTGCATGTCACTCGTCGTGGGTGACAAGCTGTGCGGGCTGCCACTTGCCCGTCCAGGCCAACTGGAAGACGGAGCGCCATCACTACGAGGGCGGCGAGACCCGCAACTTCGCCACCTACAATCCCCAGGTCGCGCGCGAGGCGATGTTCCAGCTGGGCAAGCACGGCGAGGTGAAGGACGGCGTGATTGCGCCCATCCGCTCGTCGTCGGCCCTGGTGCTCTCGTCTCAAGACATCAGCCGCAACCGCATCTACGTGCAGCAGCCGCCGATATCCGCCTCGGGATTCAGTTCCCAAGCCTTCGCGCCGCACTTTCCCCACACGGTTCGCACCACCGAAACCAAGCAGTGCGCGGACTGCCATGTTTCCTCGGCGGGCGACAATAACGCCGTGATGGCGCAGTTGCTGTTGCTCGGAACCAACTTCGTGAACTTCGTCGGTTACAACGCCTGGGTGGGGGAGGAGAAGGCGATTACCGCCATTCAGGTCACCGAGTTCGACGAGCCCCAGGCCGTGATCGGGAGCTACCTGCAGAAGTACGCCTACCCCGACTACTACGCCGAACACCTGGCGCGGGAACGAGAGCTCACCCGAATTACACTGGGGACGCTCGACGCCGATCCGGGCTTCGTGGAGGGCATCCGCCGATTCTTTCAGGGCGACTTCTTCGGCCGTTCCATCTATGACGGTACCTACGGCCACCACTCGGGTCGTGTGGGCTGCCTGCAGCTGCGCGGCGAGTATCTCTTCGTCGCGGAAGGCGGGCACGGGATGCAGGCCTACGACGTTCAGGCCATCGGCAACAAGGGCTTCTCGGAGCGCATCGTCTCAGCGCCCTTCTCGGCGCTCGGACACAAGACTCGCATCAAGAGCAAGAACGCTACCTGCGTAGCCTTGCCGACCAACCAGCCGGTCCGCCCGGATCTCAATCGAGCCCAGGCCGCGACCAAAATGACCCACCAGCGGCTGCCGGAGAAGAATCTGCTGGACATCAATGCCGAGCAGCCCATGCATGCGATCTACAGCTATGCGGCGGTGACGGACTCGGAAGAGGGTCTCATCCTGGTCGACGTCGAGACCCTCGCGAACTTCGAGCCGCGCGACAACTTCTTCGAACGCGCCCTCACCTGGAACCCGGACGGGCTGCTCGACGGCGCGCGCTATGCGCACTTCGCGGGGCACAACCTCTATGTCACGGCCGACCGCGGCGTCATCGTGATCGATCTCGACAATCCGCTCGAACCCAAGCTGCTCTCGGTCATCGAGCTACCCGGAGCGCGCGGATCGATTCTGCAATTCCGCTACCTCTTCGTGACCGATGCCGAGGGCCTCAAGGTGGTGGACGTCACGAACCCCGCGGCACCGCGCGTCGTTCCCGGGGCAACGATCCCGCTGCGTGACGCCCACAGGGTTTTCGTCGCCCGCACCTACGCCTACGTGGCAGCCGGTGCCGAGGGTCTGGCGATCATCGACGTCGAGCGGCCGGAGAAGCCGCGCCTGCTGACCAAGTACACCGCGGACGGTAAGTTGAACGACGCCCGGGACGTGGTGGTGGCAACCACCAACGCTTCGCTCTTCGCCTACGTGGCCGACGGCGAGAACGGACTCAAGGTGCTGCAGCTCACTTCACCGGACAGCCAGCCCAAGTTCTACGGTTTCAGTCCCGAACCTCATCCGGAGTTGATCGCCTGGCGCAAGACCCACTCTCCGGCGCTGTCTCTCTCGCGTGGGCTCGAGCGAGATCGCGGTGTCGACGAAACCGGCCATCAGATCGCCGTCTTTGGACGCGTTGGATCTCGGCCCTTCAACCAAGCGGAAATGGAGAAGCTCTTCCTTTCCAAGGGCAAGCTCTGGACCGTTTCCGACGACGGCAAGATCGTGGGCATGGCCGATGACCGCTGCGTCGCGGGATCCCAGTAGCCGCTCGCGAGCTGCGACCGGGCGCTTGCTACTGAACCAGGGCCGCCAGCCGTTTGAAAGAAGCGGTCGCCTTCGCGCGGCTGTAGTTCTCCTCGTCCGCCACGATGGCTAGTAGCGTCTCGTTCTCGGCCGCAACCTTGTCGAGTGTCGCTTCCGATAGCGCACCCAGAGTGTAGAGGTTTTCGAACAAAGCTTGGGAGGCCAGGGATGCCTGCTCGGCGCCGGCGTAGTCGAGGAATTCGCCCCGGGTGCCGTCGCGCAGAAGCGCCTTCAGCACGCTCCTCACCGCCTGGGCGTCGACCTCCCAGCTGTCGAGCTCGGGAATCAACGCATCCAGGCGATCGCGCATGCGGATCGCTACTGCGCGCTTTCTCACCTCGCTTTCGCTCACCGCCGAGTGCAGTTCGTTCAGATCGCCGGCGAAGTCCTTCGCACCGTCGGCGTCGACTGCGGTGAAGGCGTAGCGAACCATCAGAAAGCTCGAATCATTGAGACGCGGCACGCCGGGGCCGAGGGTTCCGGTACTGGCCCGGCTGCGCCAGCGTTTCTCGCTCATGGCGTGGTGACAGGCATGGCAGTCGAAGAGCACCAGCTCTGGCCACGCACCGTCGCGGTTGCGCTTGGGATCGAGCAGCGCATCGATCGACGCGCGCACGCTCATCACCTGGCCGATCGCCCAGACCTTCATCCCCTCCTCGGCCTTCTTGCCCCGGGCGAGGTAGTCGTCGTCGACGACGAAGTGCGCGGGTTGGATGTTGCTGAAGACCTGCAGCTCGAAGCTCATCCGGGGGTGCCCGGCGCCCATGATGCGGTGGGTGACGAACTTGTCCTTGTTGCCGTAGTGACAGGAGGTACAAAGCGCCGCGCGCGCGACAGGTTCATCAGCGGGGTACATGCCGTCCGCAAGATTCTCGCTGTGCGGGCGCACGTTGTCGTGTTTGCTCGCCCAGTCCTGCGATCCGCCGTGGCAGGACTCGCAGCCGACGCCGGTAGACAGCTTGAATCGCGGACCTCGCATGTCCTTGGAGACGTGGTCGGCGTGGCAGTCGAGGCAGATCCCTACCTCCCAGGCGGGCTGCTCATAGCCGAGATTCTTCGCGATGCGCTTGGACTCGGAATTCTTCAGGACTTCGTAGGCCTTCGAGTGGCGGTCGTCTTCGCGCCACACCAGCCATTCGTCGCCGTAGATGTTGGCAAGTTCCTGCTTGGCGCTGTGGCAGACCGGGCCGCTGCAACTCGATGGGCCCAGATGCTTTTTCCCATCGTTTTGTGGCAGCGGTGGCTGCGACGCGGCGGGGCAGGCGAACGACACGAGCAGGGCGGTGGTCAAGAGCGCGCGTCCTTGCATCGACTGCGAGCTGGGACTGCGGTGGCGGGGCTTCTTCATCGGGTTTCTGCCCTCGTTGGCTCTTCTGTTCATGCTCGCCTGGAGGCTGGGCGGAAGCCAGCCCACTCTCTCCCTATAAACTGACACAAGACGGCCCACACAGTAAGCTCGATTCGATCTACCGTAGTAAGCTCCAAGGCCACGCCCAGAGCGTGCGAAATCGCTCCAGGCCCGTGCCGGATCTAGACGTAGACCAAGGTTTTTCTGGGAGGCACATCCATGCGTACTCTACTGACGGGAATTCTCGCAACCGCCGCAGCGACCTGGCTGCCGAGCGCCGGGGCAGAGGCCACCAGTGCGCATCCTCGCCCCGCCACCATCAGTGCTTTCGAGAGCGCGTTCGAAGGCCGCGGGAGTTGGTTGCAGGCCAACGTGAGCGGTGTGACGAAGAGCGTCGTCAGCGTGGGGGAGAAGATCTCCTTCTCGTTCACATCGGATCGCGACGCGTATCTCACCGTGGTGCACGTGGATGGCGAGGGCAATGTGCTGGTCCTGATCCCGAATCAGATTGGCGTCGGGCCGAAGATCGCTGCCGGAGAGACGCTCGACTTGCCGATCGACGACGCCTTCAGTGTCTCGCTCCCCATTGGCCCCGAGTCGATTTTCGCTTTCGCGACCGAAGAGGAGCTGACCGCCGCCCAGCTCGGTCTACTGGAGTTCGATGGCGGGCTGGCGACGCTCGACCCGGAGCTTGGCCCCGGCCTCGCCAGCTGCCTCCAGAAGCAGATCGCGGCTGCGAATGACAGCTCGTCCGCAGCCCGGATCGATTACCTCGTAGCCGCAAGCGAAGCGCTGCCCTACACCGCGGCGGATGTCGAGCAGTATTTCAGCACCCAAACCCGCTCGTTCAAGCGGCCCACCCTCGACATGCTCATCCAGTTCGAGAACGACTCCGCCGACCTCACTCCCGAGGCCCGCGGGCGCCTCGACGAAGTGGGGAAGGCCCTGGGAGGCTCTCAGATGGCCGCCTTCGGCTTCGCGCTGAACGGCCACACCGATGACGTTGGGGACGCCGACTACAACCTCGAGCTATCGGAGCGCCGCGCTCTAGCGGCCCAGGTCTATCTCGTCGAGAACTACGGAGTGAAGGCCCAGCGCTTGGAAGCCTTTGGGCACGGTGAGGGGAGCCCCAAGATGGATGGAAGTAGCCGGGCTGCGCGGGGTCAGAATCGTCGGGTCGAACTCGAACTCAAGAACCGGGGAACCCGCTCGATCAAGCTGCTCTCGAACTATCGCTGCGGAGCTTCCCGCTAGTTCGAGACCGGAGCGGCCGCTGGAGCCGAGGCAAGCACGACCCGATAGGTCTCGTTGCCCGCTGGCCGCGCGGTTTTGTTTGTCCGCGCTGCGCCGGCCGCGGCAGCCACTTCTTGGCGAGCCGACGCCTGGAGCAGTGCCGTACATGTCGATATCAGGGCTCGGTGACTGCAGGGACCGTCTTCCATGGACCCCTTGTCTCGCTTCGGATCTGTTTCCTGGGCGTTTTCTTCCTCGCTCGTCACAAGAAGGGGATCTCGGCGCTTCAGTTTCAGAAGGACACGGGGTTGGGGAGCTACCAGACGGCGTGGACGTTGCTGCACAAGCTTCGATCGGGTCTTTCAGCCCTTCCCGCGGTTCATACAGACGCATGGGCGGCCTATCGGGCACTCACCAAATTGAGAATCGACCATCGGCCCCGCAAGGGCGGACACGGACGACACGCCGTGGACGGACTACCCTGGGCTCAGGCTGTCATGGGCTCAGGCTGTCTTCGGCAATCTCAAGACGTGGCTGCGAGGCGCCTATCACGGAGTCAGTCCCAAACATCTTCAGCGCTACTTGAACGAATTCCAATTCCGGTTCAACAAACGCTGGCACGAGGCGGACCTGTTCTCGCCTGTCTTACACGCCGCAATCGCCGCGGATCCCTTCCCCTATCGCCAGCCCACGGCGGAGCCAACCGGATAGGCAGAGGAATTTCAAGCAGCGTTTTCTGCACCACCGATACTAGACAATAGGACAACCAAGCCTCGGAT
>JAPYTP010000106.1 GCA_029941885.1 Myxococcota bacterium | reverse complement strand
CGGGCGACCTGACCGGTCGCCCCGGTGACGAGAATGCGCTGTCCCTCGATCATGATTTGGCGTCCTTTCGACGTGACACTTCCGATGTCTCGATCGGGAAGCGATGAAGACGGCTGGCCGCTCATCATACAGTCCGCCCAAGGGTCGCGCTGGCGCTGGAGGGTGGCCCATGCAATCGTCGCGGCATGGCGCCGGACGACCCGCTTCCCCTCTCGGATCTCCTCGTGCTCGATCTCACGATCGCACGGGCCGGCCCCACCGCGATTCGTCAACTCGCCGACTGGGGGGCGGACGTGATCCATATCGAGCCGCGCCGCCCCGAAATCACCGGTGCCGGCCACCACACGCCGGACTTTCTGAATCTCAACCGAAACAAGCGAAGTCTCACCCTCGACCTGAAGCGCGAGAGGGGTCGCGCCCTCCTGCATCGGATGGTCGAGCGCGCGGACGTCTTCGTCGAAAACATGCGGCCGCCGATCAAATACAAGCTCGGTTTCGATTGGGAGACCCTGTCCGCGATCAATCCGAGCCTCGTGATGGGATCGATCTCGGGCTTTGGACAGGATGGGCCCTACGCGGAGCGCGGCGGGGTCGACCAGATTGCACAGGGACTCGGCGGAATGATGAGCGTCACGGGAATCCCCGGACAGGGTCCGGTCCGGGCGGGTGTCGCGATTTCGGATGTGACCGCCGGACTCCAGCTCGCAGTCGGGATCCTGGTCGCTCTCCACGAACGGGCGCGCACGGGACGCGGGCGATATGTCCACACCTCGCTGCTCGAGTCGATGATCGGAATGCTCGACTTCCAGGCGGCTCGCTGGACGGTGGCCCGTGAAGTCCCGCCACAGGCCGGAAATCACCATCCGACCCTGGGGCCGATGGGGATGTACGAGACCGCAGACGGTTACATGAACCTCGCAGCACCCTGGGGTCGAATCTGGACGGCCCTATGCCAGGTGCTTGCGCGGCCGGATCTCGAAGAGGATCCGAGGTTTTCGGGACCGATCGAGCGAGCGACCCATCGTGACGCCCTGAACGACGAGATCACACTGGCGCTGCGCGCAAGGACCACCGCGGATTGGGTCGAGGCGATGAACGCGGCCGGCATCCCCTCCGGGCCGGTCAACGATATCGCCGAGACCTTTGCGGATCCCCAGGTGAAGCATCTAGGGATCGCCGCCCCGGTCACACATCCCAGCGTCGGCGAGATCGAAATCCTTCGAAACGCGACGAATCTCGAGGGTGTTCCGAGCGAGATCCGTCGACCCGCGCCAGAGCCCGGCGAGCATTCTGACGAGATTTTGCTCGAATTTGGCCTGACCGATACGGAGATCGACTCTCTCCGCGAAGATGAGATCATCTGACTCGTCACGAACGCTTCCTCGCTAGTCGCCTTTCTTCTCGCGCTCCTCGCGAGGACGCTCGCCATAGTCAGCGTGCGGCGCATCCCGCTCCCGGATCACCTCGCGAAAGCCCTTCTCCGAAAAACTCTCGACCCATTGATAGGCTTCTTCCGTGTGACGGGTCACGCCGTCGAAGAAAGTCCCGAGCAACTGGGTCGTCCGCAGGCCCATGTTCTCGAAGGTCTGGTTGATCAAGAGCTTGTTCAAGGCCAACTGGTTCGCCGGGATGTTCTCGAGTCGCCGCGCGTGCGCTTCGATCGTCTCCTCGATCTCTTCCGCGGGACAGACGTGCGAAACGAGGCCGAGTACGGGCCTTCGGGCACTCCCAGATCTTCATGAAGCGTTTGACGTTGTTCCCCATGAATTGGAGATCGCGAACGGGATCCCATGCACCGGCCCGCGGCTTCGGGCCCGGGGCGTCGTAGGGGCTCCCCCAACCGTCCTCGATCTCCGCCCCGCGACCGGGATTGAGATCGTATCCGCCCGTCAGCGCGCGGCCCGCGCCGCGAAGCACGATCGAACGGACGGGACGCGACGCGGTCGCGCGGTCGATCGAGTCTGCCACGCCCTGAACGACCCCCTCGGTCAACGTGTTCATCTTGCCCGGACGGTTGAGCGTGACGATCGCCACGCTGCCCCGCTCTTCATAGAGAACGACGGGTTCACTCATCGATCGGACCTCCTCGCGTCGGAGCTGAGACTGGGCGCTACTAGGCCCTTGAACCCAGCCTAGGGCGTATACCAGATGGGCGAACTGTAGGCGCGATCCTGCACCGTCATCGGAACCTCCTTCGGCATCTCTACGTCGAAGAAACTCGAATCGTACGCAGTCCAGCGAGGCTTGGGGATCTCGAGCGCGCGGACATAATAGAAGGCACGTTCGGCCGGATCGAAGTCCGGATCTCGCCAGACGGTCGCAAGTGCGGCGGCGCCGATGGAGTTGCGATAGGTCGCGGTTTCTACGTCGACCGTCGAACCGACCCTCTTCCGCGCGCGACCCTTGCGTCCTATCTTTCGTCCGTCGGACAGGGCGACGTCGTAGACCTGCTCGACCAGGATACCGTCCTCGGTTCTCCAGCCCTTCACGATCTGAATGCGATCGAGATTCGCGCCCTCGGGGTCTTTCAGAACCGAGGCCAGAAAAGTCGGCGACTCGCCCTCGGGCATCGGCGGGAGGTCCCCTCCCATCGGAACGCCCCCCGAGTATCCCGTCGACGCGAGATCGGGTCGTGCTTCGTCCCCCGCTTCGAAGGACCATCCACCAAAGAATCGAACCACCATGCGGGGTCCCGTCGTCGCATAGGTCTCGCGCCGGGCCATGGCATCGAAGAGCGCTTCCCGCGTATTCTCCTTCGCCCAGATGGCCGCATAACCCGAGGCGGCCATCTTCCACTCGAGGTACTCGATCTCGTTCCCCGAGCCCTCCGGCCAGAATGGGTCCTTCCAGCGCGTCGCGCTCGCCTCCGCCTCGCTGAACTTGCCCCAGAAATTGTCCTCTTCAGCGGCGGCGAAGCCCGAATGCGAGTCGCTGCTCCCGATGAGTCCGAACTTGAAGGGGTTGGCGCCGGTCTGCGCCTCGAGGTCGAGACCGCGTTCGAGGGCCGATCGGACGTAGCCGCCCGGCAGCTTTTCGGGGGGCGTGACGCTCCCACCGATATTCGTATCCCAGGTCTCGTAGTCCGCGAACTCGTCATTCGGTGAAAGCTGCGGATGGGTCTCGCTGTCCCCCTTGTACTGCGTCGCCTCGACGATCGGTTCGAAGCGACTCCGCATTTCGGCATAGGCGCGATCGATCGGCCGACCATCGCGGGTCTCGACCGAGAACATCTGGCCCGCGCTCAGGTTCGAGTTATGGGGGATCGCAAGGACCCGACCTCCCGTGATCGTCTCGTAGTGGTCGAGGTGTCTCCAGAGATCTTCTGGATCGAAACTATCGAGGGCACTGAAGGGCGGGAGCTGGCCGGTCTTGTCGGGGCCATCGCGAAACACCACGTTGCGATGGAGGTTCTCGCCTTTCGCGCTCGAGGTCCATTCGTATCCGATGAAGGCGGTGAATAGACCGGGCTCGTTGTGGCGCTCCGCGTTCTCGATCACGTCCTGCCAGACCGCCCGTTCGAGACGTTCGTTCGCGATGATATCGACACCCCGCAGAAAGGAGTCCGCGAACTCGAGGAAGACGGCCAACATCTCGCCCTTTTGGCGTAGCTGATACCAGCGCTCCCCGGCTTCCGTCGATCGCGCGAGCGCGTCCCCCGCATCGAGCCGAGGCAACACCCCCAGATAGGCGGCATGGTCCGAAAGCAGGAGAAAATCGAGCGGGCGCTTGAGTCGCAGCTTCTGTCCGTTGTGCGCAGTCAGCGTCTCACCACGGGCGAATCGGAACGCTTCGTTCGGTCCGATCCGCAGATTGCCCATGTTCCCGGCATCGACGGACCAGCTCGAATGGACGTGGGTGTCTCCCCAATAGACGTTTCGCGGGAAGGTCTCGCCCGCGTAGGGGGAATAGGACGCCGACGATCGAGCGACGCCTCCCTCCTCGGACTCGTTCGAGGCCGCCGAAGCGAAGGCGCAGACGGCCAGGCCGCTGCCCGCCAGCAACAGTGCGCAGCCCCGAATCAGACGACCGATTTTCCGTCGAACCAAGCCCTCCCCCTCACTTCGGCGACGCAAGCAACGCGAAATGCGCATCCGAGGCGGACTATTGTAGGCTTGTGAGATGGGCAGACACCCCGAAATTCGACCCCTTTCGGGCGCCTTCGGCGCCGAGGTCGTCGGCTTCGACTTTGCGGTCGGTACGGCACGGATGGGCGAGTGGGTGGAGTGGCATTCGGCGCTCGACGCCCACCAGCTTCTTCTCTTCCGCGGCGCCACCGTCGAAGCCGAGATCCAGGTCTCGCTCCTCCAAAGCCTCGGCCCGGCGCTCATCGAGAACGACGCCGGGCGAGCCTACCAGTTCGTGTCGAATACCCATGCCGAAGGCATCCTCGGCGACGAGCGATTCGCATTCCATTCCGACCACGCCTTCATGGAAGATCCCATCGACGTGATCGCGCTCTACGGTCTCGAAGTGCCCGCAGCGGGAACGGAGACCCACTTCGTGAACGGCCTCCGAGCCGCCGCCGAGCTGCCCAAGGACCTGCGCGCGCGGATCGGCGGCCTTCGTGCCCGCCACGTCATCGACCCTGCCGCGGAGAGTGGAAACATCGCCGTTCGTGGGCCTCGACTCCCGGACGATCTACCTCACGCCTACCACCCGATCCTCTGGACCCATCCGCGCACGGGCGAAGAGATCCTGTATGTCAGCCAACAACAAACCGATCGAGTCGAATCCCTCGGCGACGCCGAGGGCAGCGACCTCATCGAGGCGCTCTTCGAACACCTCTACGCGTCACGCTTCACCTACGTCCATGAGTGGCAGGCGGGCGACCTCCTCATCTGGGACAACCGCGCGCTGCAACACGCACGCGGGGCAATTCCGGTGGGAACGAGCCGTACGCTGCGCCGGGTCTCCGTAGGCGGGACGCCCGTCTTCGAGTATTTCCGCGCGAATCCGAAGTGGGGGCTGGACAACATCTCTCCAGCAGAGAACCCCTAGCACCCACCCGTCAGGCCAGATCGATCCAGGCGGTCTTCGTCTGCTGGTAGCCGCGCAGACTCTCGAGTCCCGAGTCCCGTCCGTAGCCCGATTCCTTGAAACCGCCAAAGGGCGCGGCCCAGTGAAGACGCCGATAGGTATTGATCCAGACGGCGCCCGCCTGCACGTCACGAATGAAACGATGCGCGCGTTTCAAATCGCGCGTCCAGACGCCGCAGGCGAGTCCGTAATTCGTGTCGTTCGCGATCGCGAGTGCTTCGTCGTCGTCCTCGAAGGGGATTGCGCAGGCGACGGGACCGAAGATCTCTTCACGACACACGCGCATGTCGTTCTTCGCCTCCCGAAAGAGCGTCGGCGAAACAAAGTAGCCCTTGGTCAGTTCGGCGGCATCATCGCGACCTTCGAAATTCTCCGGACCGAAGCGCCCTCCGAACACCACCTCGGCACCTTCCTTCTGACCGAGCTCGATATAGGACTTCACCTTCTCGTACTGGCGATCGAAGGCGATCGGGCCCATCGAAGTGGTGTGGTCGAGGGCGTTGCCGAGCCGCACGGACCCGGCGACATGGGTCGCGATCTTTTCGATCAACTCGTCGTAGATCGAGGCGTGAATCAGAAGCCGCGAACCCGCGACGCAGGTCTGTCCGGCGCCCCCCGTGAAGACCGCATTCGTACTCGCCCCGGCCACGGCGATTTCCATGTCCGCATCGGCGAAGACGATATTGGGCGACTTGCCGCCCAACTCGAAGGAGAGCTGCTTGAGGGTCGGCGCCGCGCGTTCGCTGATGACGCGCGCGGTATCCGTCGATCCGGTCATCGCGATCTTGCGGACATCCGGATGCCGAACGAGGGCATCTCCCACGACCTCACCCAGACCCGACACCACGTTTATGACCCCGGGCGGAAAGCCCGCGGCGTCGAAACACTCTGCGATCGTGAGGATCGAGGCGGCTGCCTGCTCCGCGGGCTTGAGGACGACGCAATTGCCGGCGGCCAGCGCCGCTCCGACTTTCGCCGCAAGAATCGCGAGCGGGGAGTTCCACGGGACGATGATCCCAACGACACCCAGGGGCTCGTGGCGGACGAAATTGTGCGAGAGGGGACTGATCTCGACGGTCGTACCGTGAATCTTGTCCGCCTGCCCTCCCCAATAATTCATCATCTCCGAAACCGACGGGAGATCACCGGGGATCGCTTCGCGGATCGGCTTGCCGTTGTCGCGGCACTCGATCGTGGCGAGTTCTTCCGCGTGCTTGGCGATTTCGATCGCGACAGCCCGGAGCAGCGCCGCTCTTTGCATCGCGGCCATCTGGCGCCAAGGCCCCTCGAAGGCCGATGTGGCTGCGGCAACCGCCGCCTCCACGTCCTGGGCGTCGCCACTCGGAATCTCGATCCAGGCCTCACCCACGGAGGGGTCGACGCTCTCGAGATACTCGCCGTTCGCCGGCGCGACGCGTGCCCCACCGATCCAGTTGTCGATCCGTTTGCCTTGTAACAGGGAAGCCATGCGTTCGCCTCGTTCCGCGAGAGAGTGGATGGAGCTGCGGTCGCCCGGCATGCTAATCCGCGAGAACGGGCCGGTCGAGTCGACCCGCCGCGATGTTCGAGCCGCTTGCCCCGGGTCCCGGCCCAAACCTAGACTCCCAGAAACGAGGAGATCCGCGATGCGCGCCGCCGTCATGCACGAGCCCAATAAGCCCCTGGTCATCGAGGAACTCGAGATCGAAAGCCCCCACGCGGGTGAAGTCGTCGTCCGACTCGCCGCCTCCGGAGTCTGTCGATCGGACCTGCATGCGCTCGACGGCGAGAGCCCGGTCTCGATCCCGCCCCTCGTTCTTGGACACGAGGGCGCCGGGATCATCGAGGAAGTCGGAGAGGGCGTAACCGACCTCGCCAAGGGCGATTCGGTCGTGATCGCTCTCTATGGGCCCTGCGGCACCTGCAACGATTGTCGTGCCGGGGACATCACGAATTGCTGGAGCGAGACGCGCACCCACAACATGTACGGCCGCATGCCCGACGGGACGACGCGCCTCTCGCTGGGTGGAAAGTCGATCGCTCCCATGTGCGGTTCGGGCTCCCTCGCCGAACTCTCGGTCGTCCGTGAGGCGCAGCTCGTCAAGATCGATCCCGATATCCCACTCGATCTCGCCTGCCTCGCGGGTTGCGGGGTCACGACGGGAATCGGGGCGGCGTTGAACATCGCCCAGGTGAGGCCGGGCAGCGTCGCCGCCGTGATCGGCTGCGGCGGTGTCGGTCTCAACGTGATCCAGGGCGCGCGCATCGCCGGAGCCGCTCGAATCCTCGCGTGCGACACCCAGCAGACGAAGCTCGACCTCGCCTCCGACCTCGGTGCGACGGACTGCTTGCTGATCGAGCCCGGCGAAGTCATCAGCGAGCGGATCAAAGCACTCGTACCCGCCGGCGTCGACTACGCCTTCGAGGTCGTGGGGCACACGCCGCTCGTCACCGAGGCCTTCGACTCTACCCGGACCGGGGGTACGACGGTCATGGTCGGTGCCCCCCCGCCCGGATCGCAGGTGACGATCGACAGCCGGATCCTCTTCTCCGATCGCAAGCTGCTCGGCTGCATGGGGGGCGGCAACATTCCCGCTCGGGACATCCCGCGAATCATGCGCCATTACAAACAGGGCACGCTCAATCTGGAGAAGCTCGTCGGGGCCCGCCTCTCCCTCGAAGAGGTGAACGACGCATTCGACGCGCTTCGCAAAGGCGATACCGTTCGGACTGTGATCCAACCCTGACGGCACCCCTGGGCGTTGCCATCGCGTCGAATGCTTTTCGTTCAATCTCGTCCCGCTCCCATCTCGATTCAGGAAAGAGCCATGATCGACTTCGACCCCCGTTTCACCCTGAAGCCGCTCGACGAATTCATCGCCCAGACCTCGGACCCGAAACACCGGGCGATCCTCGACAACTACAAGCAGCATCTACTCGCCGAGATCGCCGGGGACGTCGACGCGATCATGGCCACCCAGGCGCCGGAACCGCAATATCATTTCTACGGCGCGGGCGTGGGAGACACCGGGCCCAAGGGACAACAGGAAGTCCGAGCCTTCTACCAGAACATCTTCGACCAGGGCTACAACAAGCTCCGCTACGACACGGACCGCTTCATCGTCCAGGACCACGCACTCTTTCACGAGGGAGACATGCACATCGTCTTTCCGGGGAGTGCGCTCCTCGAGATGGGGATGGAGATCGGGAATCCCGACGGTCATTACGTGTTCTCGTATCGCCAGGCCGCGGTCTTCCACTATGACGCCGACGGGATCTGCACCGGCGAAGACACCTACAGCGACGGTCCCCCGACTCCCGAGCGGGTGCGCGAGCTGTCTCGGGAAGAGATCGCGACGCTCCCCCCGAACGTCTGATCGCAACGCCCACCGGAGACCCATGCCCGAGAACGCGCCTCGCGGCGTCACCTATAGCGCCCCGGACGCAGCCTATTTCGAAGCGCGCGGTCTCCGCCGATTCGCGGGAGTCTGGTCGCTCTGGGCCCTCGGCGTCGGTGCCGTCATCTCCGGGGATTTCTTCGGTTGGAATTTCGGGCTCCTCACCGGGGGCTTCGGCGGCCTGCTCGTGGCGACCGCGATCGTCGCCGTGATGTACATCGGACTCTGCTTCTCGATCGCCGAACTCTCCCCCGCCCTGCCCCATACCGGCGGCGCGTACTCCTTCGCTCGAACCGCTTTCGGACCCTGGGCCGGGTTTCTCACGGGACTCGCCGAGAGTATCGAGTACGTCCTCACCCCCGCGGTCATCGTCGTGGGCATCGGCGGCTACGTCGGAACGATCCTCGAGAGCAGCTTCGGATGGACGGTTCCGGCACCCCTCATGTGGGCGGGCTTCTACGCGCTCTTCGTCGGAGTGAACATCGCCGGCGTCGAGCTGACCTTTCGCCTGACGGTCGCGATCACGATCGTCGCGCTCCTCGTCCTCGTCGTCTTCTGGATCGGCGCGATCCCGCATTTCCGCTGGGAACACGCCCTCTCGGTCGCCCCTTCTCCGGGCCAGAGCGTCTGGTTCCCCCACGGCTTCGCGGGGATCACCGCCTCTCTCCCCTTCGCCGTCTGGTTCTACCTCGCGATCGAACAACTCCCCCTCGCAGCCGAAGAGAGCCACGACCCCAAACGCGACATGCCCCGCGGCCTGCTCTGGGGGATCGCCACCCTGATCGTCGCTTCGTTCTTGACGCTCTTCCTGAACGCCGGCATCGCACCGGGCGCAGCGATCGTCGGCGCATCGGAAGAGCCGCTCTTTCTCGCCTTTCGGACGATCTTCGGACCGGGCGCGGGCGCGACGCTGCTCGCCCTCGCCGCGGTCGCGGGCCTGGTCGCGAGCTTCCACGCGATCATCTACGCCTATGGTCGCAACATCTACTCGCTCTCGCGCGCCGGCTATTTTCCAACCTGGATGTCCCGGACCCACCCCAGTCGAAAGACTCCGCATATGGCCCTCGTGGTCGGTGCGATTGCTGGCTACGTCGTCGCCCTCGCGATCGAATACGGGCAAGCCTTCTTCGGCGACGTTCCCGTCGGCGGCGTGCTGCTCAACATGGCCGTCTTCGGCGCGGTCATCGCGTATATCATGCAGATGGCGGCCTATCTGAAGATCAAGTCCATCGCCGGACTCGAACGACCCTACGTGAGCCCCCTCGGACGCGTAGGAGCGATCGTCGCGGGCGTGATCGCCGCGCTCACCCTCCTCTTTCTCTTCGTGAACCCCGACTACCGACCCGGAATCTACGGCGTCGCTATCTGGTTTGCGCTTTCCCTCTGTTACTTCGCCTTCTACGCGCGCCACCGCATGATCCTCTCCCCGGAAGAGGAGTTCGCGGAGCAGGCTGGCACCCCCACCTGAACTTCTGCCCGGTTCCGCCTGTGCGTAGATCGGTACACGCGCATGCAGGAACTCTCTGACACTTGTCGAGCCGGAATCCTGCGGCATGCTCGGTTCATGACCCTCCCCTCGAACGAGCGCTCCTCTCCATTCTCGACGCTGATTCCGGCGATCCTCGTCGCCACGCTGCTCGCGACGATCGCGCGGGCGGAGAGGGATCCGATTCGAGACGATCTCTCCGTCGGCATGGCCGGGTTCGTCTCCGGGCTCGACACCGAACAGCGGGACGAGGCGATGTACGACTTCGATGACGACGAGCGCTTCGACCTGCGACTCGCGCCGCTCTGGCTCGAGGGGCTGCGCATCGACCAGATGAGCGATTCGCAATGGAAGACGCTCGAAGGCTTGCTCGGCGGCGTCCTCAGCGCCGAGGGACTCGCAAAGATGAATACCATCCGAAGCCTCGAGCGCGAGGTTGCGGCCCTCGAGGATGGGCTCTTCGGCTTCTTCTTCGACCGCATGCGCGACACAAGGCGATATTTCCTGACCGTCTTCGGCACACCCGGCGACGACGGGCCCTGGGCCATGCGTTTCGATGGCCACCATCTCTCGCTCAATTGGACCGCGATTCCCGACGCTCCACTCTCCGCGACGCCCCTTTTCTTCGGTGGACAGCCGCGAATCGTGCCCACCGACCTCGAGCGGGCGGGGCTGCGCGTGTTACGGGACGAGGAAGAACTCGCGGTCGCCTTCTTGAACGCACTGTCCGAAGAAGAACGCACGCGTGCGCGAGTGCCGCTCGAGGAGGGCAGCGCAATTCGACGGCCGATGTCCATTTTGGGTGACGTCGATCTCGAACTCCCGGCGCCGGCCGGACTGCTGCGATCCTCCCTCGATCCCGACGGGCGGGCGCGCTTCGATGCGCTCGTCGAGGTCCACCTCGCAAATTTCGAAACCTCGATCGCGGATCGATATCGCGCCCAGATCCTCGGGCCCGCGGGCAGTGCGACGCTTCTCTTCGCGTCCGCAGACGAGCCGACCGCTTCGGGTCGCTCGCTCTACTACCGGATCCAGGGGGGCGGCTTCGTGATCGAGTTCGACGACACCTCGCTAGCGGCGGATCATATCCACGTCGTGCTGCGCAACCCGGCCAACGATTTCGGGCGAGATGTGCTCGACGAACATCTCGCGAGCCACCACGCTGCCCCGTAGCGGGTACCGCGGCGAGTCCGGATCCGCGGGATGCGCGATGCGCCCGCCCCGACCGCGGCCTACCCTTCGCGGGTCGACGTGTGGAGTGTGATCCGGACCCGGCGCCATCGATCACGATTCAGCCAGGAGGTCGAAGGATGACCAGCGGACGAAATGCACTCGCGTCCTGGCTCCTTACGATCGGTTTTTCCGCCGTCTATCTGAGCGAGTTCCTCGGACATCGCGTCGAAGGGCAGATGGTCACATCCGGTGAACTCGGAATCGCGGGACTCGTCTTGCTCTCGAGCGGGATCAGCGTCGTCCTGACGGTTCGCTGGGCCGGAAGGGCATCGGCGCCGAACCAAGACCCGGGCTCCGCGTCTCCCCGTCGGCGCTTTCTGCTCGCCGTTTTCGGTGCGGGCGGTGGCCTGGTCGCGACCTTGGCCGCCGCGATCTTTCCGAATCGGCGCTGGGGAAGCGTGACGGGCAACCACATCTTTCTCGTTCGACCGCCCTACAAGGCCGACGTCGCTCGCGACGAATGGGGTGGCTCGAAGGTCACGGGCTATCGCCGACTCGGGCGAACCGAGGCCTTCGTCTCCGACATCTCGATGGGCTCGGGTTCGAGCACCGGCGGCCGCCAAACCCTCGAGGTCGCGCGCGAAGCGATCGATCGCGGCATCAACTACTTCGACACCGCCCCCGACTACAGTGAAGCGGGCTCCGAGAACCGATTGGGGGAGGCGATGAAGGGCCGGCGTGACAAGATGTTCGTCGCGACCAAATTCTGTCTGCCCGAGGGTCATCTCGGCCCGGGCTCGAGCGTCGAGGCCTACATGAACGCGGTCGAAGGGAGCCTCGAACGCCTCCAGACCGATTGGGTCGATCTGATTCACGTGCATTCGTGCAACGACCTCGAGCGACTCCTCGACGAGAACGTCCACGAGGCCTTCGACCGGCTCAAGCAACAGGGCAAGGTCCGCTTCCTCGGCGTGTCGACCCATACGCCCAATCTCGAAGAGGTGGCGAACGCGGCGATCGAGAGCGACCGCTTCGATGTCATGATGCTCGCCTACCATTTCGGCGCCTGGCCGAGTCTTTCCGGAATCATCGACCGCGCCGCGGCAAAGGACATCGGAATCGTTGGCATGAAGGTCCTGCGAGGCTCGCAGCATCATTTCCTCGATTGGAGTCCGGACGAGCGCGATTCCTTTACCCAGGCGTCATTCAAGTGGGTGCTCTCGAACCCGAGCGTGTCGTGCCTCGTGATCTCGCTGTGGGAAAGCGGTCAGCTCGACGAATTCCTCTACGCCTCGGGCCAGGGCCTCCGACCGCAGGACGTCGCCGTGCTCGAGCGCTACCGGCAGCTGACGACCGAGTCCGATTGCCGCCCCCACTGCGGCCTCTGTCTCGACGACTGCAGCGAGGAGCTCGCGATTCACGACATCCTGCGTCATCGCATGTATTTCGAGAATTTCGGAGCCCAGAAGGAGGCGATGCGCCTCTACGCGTCCCTCGAGAAGCAGGCCGGGGTGTGCATCGGCTGCGACGCGCCCTGCACGAACGCGTGCCCCTCCGGCGTCGCCATCCCCGAGCGCATGCGGGGTGCCCACGACCTGCTCTCGATGAGCTGACGAGCAATGGGATTGGCGGAATCGGGACAGCGTCGAGCACAGTGGATGGGCAGATTGAAACTCGCGGCGCGAACGGCGGGCTCTTTCGTCCAGATCGCGGGCGACGCGATCGCGGAGCGCTTCGGCTGGGCGCTGCCGCGCACCCGGGATCAGCTCGCTAGACCCGAAGTCATCAACGAATTGATACGACGCTACACGCCGCCCGGCCAAGATCCTCTTCCGCGGGTCGTCGGCGTCGGGCTCTCCGGAGTCGACTTCGAGAGCAGCAACTGCCAGAACTTCCTGGTCGCTCTCGACTTCGGGCCCGACGCTTCGGGTGACCCCCTCCCGAGGACCGCGTATGTGAAACTTCCCTGTAAGGAACTCGCGACACGATCCTTCGCGAACACGCTCGGCTTCTGGTCTCTCGAGACGTTGTTCTGCGAGCGAGTCGCCCAGCACGTCCCGATTCGTGTGCCTCGGGTCTATGCCGCGGTCAAGCGCGGCGCGCGCTTCGTCCTCCTGCTCGAAAACCTTCACGAAATCCCCGGCGCTGAACTCTTCCTCAACCGCGACATGGCAGCGGGCACGACTCCGGAGCGCGCCGCTCGTGTGCTTCGAAGCCTGGCCGAGATGCACGCACATTTCTGGGGCAGGTCATTGCAGGAGCGGGAAAAGATCCTGCCCGCGGAATTCAACACCTTCACTGCCCCGAAATGGCGCGAGGTCACCCGGGCACTCAACGCCTCGGCCCTCGACCCGGCGCGAAAGGCAGCCCCTGACCTCGTTTCCGAGAGGTTGGTGGAAACCTGTCGGCTCGCGCTCGAGCGCTGGGATGCGCTGCTGAAAGCCTGGTACGAAGGCCCGCTCACGTTGATCCACGGGGATAGCCATCTCGGCAACTGCTTCGAGTACCCCACCGAAACCGGCCCCCGCGTCGGCATGATCGACTTCCAGGCCGTTCACTGGAGCAAGGGGATGCGAGACGTCCAGTATTTCATGATCAACTCGATGGAGCCGGAAGTTCTCGAAAAAAGCGAGCACGAACTCATTCGAGGCTACTGCGCGGAGCTCGGGAAATACGGCGTGGCGCTCTCGTTCGATGAAGCCTGGGAACAGTATCGGGCGTTCTCGTACCAGACCCTGATGGTGGGCATCGTTCCGCTCGGGCTCAGCGCCCTGACGGAGCGAAGCGAGACGGTGCTCACCGTGACACGCCGCGGAGCCGCGGCCGTCGAGCGACTCGGATTCCGGGAATGGGTCGAGGAGCTTCCCGAGGCCTGACAGACGCTCGGATGACCTCTCTTTGCAGGAAAGACAGGAAAGCGGGCGAACGGGAATGACGCCCAACGGTCGAGCACCCGGCCGAGAACCCACTGGGGATCTGTGGTGAATCCGGCAACTTTCGCGCAATGGGCGTGCATGATTTCGGGCCGACCCGGGCGGTGACGCGCGCGATCCATTCGGCCGAGCTTCCGCCCCCGAACGCCCTATGCTCGTTCGTCTCACCCCCACACCCTTCGAGCCCCATCCGAGGAGAAGAGCATGGCAGCCGACATCGTAATTCGCGGCGGAGAAGTGATCGACGGAACCGGCGCTCCTCGCCGCCGCGCCGATGTGGCGATCACGGACGGCCGAATCAGCGAGATCGGGGAGAGTCTCTCCGGTGCCCGCACCCTCGATGCGGCCGGTCAGATCGTCGCCCCCGGATTCGTCGATATCCATACCCACTACGATGCCCAGGTCTTTTGGGATCCGGCCCTCACACCCTCCTGCTTCCACGGAGTCACCACGGTGATCGCCGGCAATTGCGGATTCTCGATCGCGCCCACTCGACCCGAACATCGCGAGGTGATCGCCAAGACTCTCGAGAACGTCGAGGACATGAACGTGGCCACGCTCACGGCGGGCATTCCGTGGGATTTCGAAACCTTCCCTGAATACCTCGACTCGATTCGTCGCCGGGGTTCGATGCTCAACTACAACGCCTATGTCGGCCATACCGCGCTGCGACTCTTCGTGATGGGCGACGAAGCCTACGAGCGCGCTGCGACAGAGCAGGAAATCCAGGGCATGTGCGAATCACTCGAAGACGGGCTTCGCGCCGGTGCGGCGGGCTTTGCGACAAGCCTCGCACCGACTCACGTCGGGATGAACGGCAAGCCGATCCCGAGTCGCTGGTCGAAGCGTGAGGAACTCGAAGCGCTCTGTGCCACCGTCGGCCGTGTCGGCAAGGGCGTCGTCGCCTTCACGCCCGGGGACGAAATGCCCGTCGAGCGAATCTACGAGCTGCAGCTCGAAGTCGGCCGCCCCTTCACCTGGACTGCACTCCTCTCTTTCCCGGGCGGCGGTCACGCGGCTTCTGCCAAGATCCACGCCGAGGGCGTCGCACGCGGCGCCAATGTCTGGCCCCAGGTCACGCCGCGGCCTCTGGTCATCCAATTCGTCATGAGCGAGCCCTTCCTCTTCGCTGGAGCTCAGCTCTTTGCGGACCTGATCGGGAAGAGCCGCGAAGAGCGGATTTCCAGCTATGCGGACTCGGAGTGGCGCAAGAAGGCGCTGGCCCAACTCGATTCGATCGCGATCAAGCCGCGATGGGATGCGATGACGATCGACGAATCCAACAATCCTGACCTCATCGGGCGCAAGCTCGGAGAACTCGCACGGGAACGCGGAGAATCGCCGCTCGACACGCTCTGTGCGATCTCCCTCGAAGAAGACCTCACGGTGCGGGTATCCCAGCCGGTTGCGAACGACGACGAGGAGGTCGTCGGCCAGCTCCTGAATATCGAGGGGGCCGTCCTTGGGCTCTCGGATGCCGGCGCGCATGTCGGCCAACTCTGCGATGCACCGCAGGCGACCGATCTGCTCGGGAACTGGGTGCGCGAGCGCGAGATCATGAGCCTCGAACGCGCCGTCCAGAAGCTCTCCGGCGAACCCGCATCGATCTTCGACCTCGAAGACCGCGGGATCCTCACGCAGGGCAATCATGCAGACGTCGTGGTATTCGATCCGAATACTGTGGCTCCGGGACCCGTCCGACGCGTGCGAGATTTCCCAGCGGACGGGGAGCGCTTGACTGCAGATGCGCCGGTCGGGATGACCCACGTGCTCGTGAACGGAACGCCGATCCGCGAAGACGGCGTGTCTAAGCTCGGGGACGCGACCGCGGCGGTCGGGAACATCGCCGCACTTCGCTAGTCCCTGCCCAGTCGAAAAGCGTTGCGTGCGGTGCGAAAAGATTCCGAAGCGAATTCCGAAAGCCCGCGATCGCGGTGGTCGGCCGAGAGGACCTCCAGAACGACCGCTCCATCAAAACCGCGCTCCGCCAGGAGCCCGGCACATCGGTCCAGATCGAATTCTCCCTCGCCGGGCATCCGCCGATGATTCATCGTCACGTCTCCGAACTCCGCATCGCCATAGGCCACGCCATCCGAGAGCTGAACGTTTGCGAGCCAATCGATCGGAAGCGCTTCGAGCGCCCCCCAATCCGGTCCGTCCGGGTGAAGAAAGAAATGCCAGGTATCGAGGGTGACGCCGACACCCTCCTCGCCGACCGCCTCGACCAGTTGGCGCGCCTGCGCCACGCCGGAAAGATCGGAACCGCGAGAGAACTCGAGAGCGACGCGGGTCCCAACGTCGACGGCACCCTTTTCTCGAAAGGCGACGGCACAACGCCTGACACGCTCGATCATGGCTTGATCGATCGGCTCCATGATGCGCGTATTCACGAACTCGGCCCCGAGCGCCTTGGCATAACGCAGATGTTCGGCCAGCTCCTCTTCGGTTCGCTCTTCGCCGCCGATGGCAATTCCGGCGATCTCCATGCATGCGAGTTCGCAGTCTCGCATCCGCGCTGACAGATTCTCGAGCGACACACCCTCCCGCTCGAGTGCGCGAAGCCAGAAGATATCCGGCGCGAGCGCGTCGAAGCCCGCGGAGGCGGCCGCGTCCAGGTGGGCCTCCCACTGCGTCGGCAATCCGTGGAGCGGGGAGTGATTGAGCGTGGCGAGTCCATAGCGCGGCATGACACAAGACTATCCGGCGCGACCGAGAGGCGGTAGCCCCGCCCTTGCTCTGGTGTAACGTGGACAGCCCAGAGGGAGTTCGCTTCGATCATGAGTCCATGCCGGTGAAGAGCGCTCGTTACACGCTCGGCCTCCTGCTCGTCATCTATGTCGTGAACCACATCGATCGCCAGGTGATGTCGATCCTGGCGGAATCAATCAAGGTCGACCTCGACCTGAGCGACACTCAGCTCGGCCTGCTGATGGGCGGCGGCTTCGCCATCTTCTACACGTTCGCGGGAATCCCGATCGCGCGTTTTGCAGACCGAAGCAACCGCAGCAATATCATCGCTGCGGCGCTCGTCATCTGGAGCGCGATGACCGTCGCGTCGGGACTGGCCAGGAATTTCGGCCAACTGATGGCCGCTCGAATCGGCGTGGGCGTTGGCGAAGCGGGTTGTACGCCTCCGGCCCATTCGATCATTTCCGACACATTTCCCCCCGAGAGGCGCGCAACTGCGCTGTCGACCTATCAACTCGGTGTCCCGATCGGCACCCTCTTCGGGCTGATCGCGGGGGGATATCTCGCCGAGGGGCTCGGCTGGCAGACCGCGTTCTTCGTCGTCGGAATTCCCGGCATCTTCCTTGCGATCGTCGCAAAGTTCACCCTTCAGGAGCCCATACGAGGCCGTTTCGACACCGGCGTCCACGGCGAAGTAGAGAGCCTCGGAAAGACGATCGGCTTCATGGCGAACCTCGCGTCGATGCGACACGTGCTCATCGGATCGTCGGTCCAGACCCTCTTTCTCTTCGGCGCCGCCTCCTTCCACGCCGTTTTCCTCCAACGCATTCATGGTCTCTCGATCTCCGAGGCGGGACTTCGACTGGGTCTGATCGCGGGGATCACGGGTGGAATCTCGGTTTTCGGTGCGGGTTGGCTCGCGGATCGCATGAATTCGCGAGATCCGAGGTGGATCTGGTGGATTCCCGCAATCGGGGCCGTGCTCTCGCTGCCCTTCTCGTATTTCGCGTACTCCACCGAAAACACATCGCTGGCCATCGGGATGATCGCCGCGGCGACCTTCCTGAACCATTCCTACTCGGGCCTCACCCACGCGATCATGCAGGGCCTCGTCAAGCCGCGCATGCGCGCGACGATGTCCGCGATCGCGCTCTTCGTCATGAATCTGGTGGGAGGGGGATTGGGACCGATCGCGGTCGGACAACTCTCCGATCGTTTCGGCCTCCGAGCCGCTCTGATCATCCTCGTGGTCTTCGTCGGCTGGGCGAGCATCCACTACGTACTCGGCGCACGAACCTACCGACAAGACCTCGAAGCGAAGAACGCCTAAGTCGTGCCCAGTTTCCCCAGGTCGTCCGCGCTCTGGATATCCCCCAGAAACTGAACGCATTCCGCCTGGTTGCCTTCCGGATCGACGACGAAAGCAACACGGACCGGTGCGACCTCGGATTCCTCGATCCCGGTGTGGATCGTTCCGCCGTTCGCGACCACCCGCTCGACGAGCCGGTCAAGGTCGTCGGTCTGAAAGCCCAGAATCACCGCGCCCGGAACCGGCGCGGGCTTGTCGACGAACTCGAGCAACATGATCGAACCCGGACCAAAGGCCGAATCGATTCCGAGCATGATCTCGTCGATCGGGTCGGCCCCGATCTCGGACTGGATCCGCTCGAACTGCTTCAGGCCATAGACCTGCTGGTAGTAGGTCGACATCTTTTCGAGGTCGCCCACGACCAGCTTGGTGAAGGAGAAAGTCGCGTTCATGGTCGTCTCCTGGGATTCGGGAGCCGGGCGCTCCCCATTCCCCTGCTCGCCTACTCGCCCGTAGGTTTGATATCAGGATGAGAATACTCGGGGATCTCGGGCGGCGGGAGTGGCTTGCCCGTCTCGAAGTCGACCGTGTCGAGACCGAGTTCGAGTGGATATTGGAGACTGTATGTAATGAGGCCCGTCCGCTCCTTCGCCGGTCGATGACAGAGTGCGAAGGCGGCCTCGGCGAGATACTCGACGGGCTCGGTCGGATACCCATCCGGGATATAGCGGTCCGCGCCCGGCGTGCTGATCGCGCTCGTCGGTCCAATCTGGTTCACGGCGATCCCCTCTTCTTCGAGTTCCGCCGCCAGGCCCTGGGTAAAGCGCGAGAGGGCGGCTTTCATGGCCGCGTAGATCGTCGCGCCGCCCAACCGGGAGAAGTCATCGTAGGGTCTTACGGGGCGCTCGGCGGTCACCGAACCGACATTGACGATCCAGCCCTCAGCCTGCTTTCGCATGGCGGGAATCGCGGCCTGAGCGAGCTTGAAGGGCGCGCGGAAGTAATGGTCCAGGGTCGCCTCGAAGAAGTCATCCGGCATCTCTTCGACCGTCGCGTACTGCGCGAAACCCGCGGCGTTCACCAGGATGTCGAGCTGTCCGGCCGCGACGAGCGTTCGTTCGACGAGGCTATCGCGCTGCTCCGGATTTCCGAGATCGGCCTGAAGCGCAAATGCTTCGCCCCCGGCCTTCTCGATCAACCCGACCGTCTCGACGAGAGTGCCCGCGTAATCACCGGCAAGATCCAGGCTGCGCGCGGTGACACCGACCCTCGCCCCGGCCTTTGCCAGGCGCCGTGCGATCGCGCGTCCGATCCCGCGACTCGCACCGGTGACGAGAGCGACCCGTCCTTCGATTGAAACGTCCTGAGAACTCATGGCGGAAACTCCATCGCGGGCGGGCGCCCTCCATCCGCGGGTCACACTTGATTCCGGATTGGGGGCTCAGGCGGCGGGCCGAATCTTGTAACGAATCGGCAGCGTCTTCAGCCCGACGACGAAGCTCGAATGGATCTGGGTTGGGTCCGCCACCCGCTCGATCGTCTCGACACGAGACGCGAGTTCGTGAAACAGGGCCCGCGCACTCAGCCGAGCCACATGGGCGCCGAGACAGAAATGTTCGCCCGTGCCGAAGCCCAAGTGGCGATTCGGGCGGCGGGTGATGTCAAAGCGGAAGGGGTCATCGAAAACCGTGTCGTCGCGATTGGCCGAGGCGTAGAACATGACGAGACTCTCGCCCGCCTTCATCTGCGTACCGTGGAGTTCGACGTCCTCGAGGAGATGCCGCCTCATGTAGTTCACCGGCGACGACCAGCGAACGATCTCTTCGACCGCACTCTTCGCGAGAGAAGGATCTGCACGGAGCTTGTCGAGCTGGTCGGGATTCTCGAGGAATGCCTCCATCCCGCCGGAGATCGCGTTGCGGGTCGTATCGTGGCCCGCCGTGAACACGATCAGGAAATAGCCGAAGGTCTCCATCGGACCCATCGGCGAGCCGTCGGCCATCTTCGCATTCGCAAGCAGGCTGGCGAGATCGTCGGTCGGATGGGCGCGGCGGTCCGCGATGATCCGTGTGAAGAGGGCACCGAAATCGGCGATCAGCTGCTTGCTCGCTTCGCCTCGATCTTCGCCTTCCCGTTGGAGATCCGGGTCTTCGGAGCCGAAGAGCTGCTGGGTCAACTCGAGGAGCAGATCTTCGTCCGCAGGCTCGATCCCGAGGATCGTCGCGAGGACCCGGAGCGGATGACGTTGGGCGATCGCATCGATGAAATCCGTCTCGCCCTCTTCTCCGAGCTTGTCGATCTGCTCCCGGGCGCATTCGGCGACGATCTCGTCGAGTCGATGAATGCTGCGCGGAGTGAAGAAGCCACTCGCGACCTTGCGGAAGTCGCGATGCTCGGGCGGGTCCATCTCGATGATCGTCTTCATCTTTCCGAAACTCGCAGGATCGTCCTCCTCTCGCTTCCGCTGTTCGCGATTCAGCAACATCGGCCCCCTGGCATTGCTGAAGATCTCCGGCTTGTTGGAGATCGACACGATATCCGCGTGGCGCGTGATGCAATAAAAGGGCTCGAAGTCGTCCGATTCGCATCGGAAGAGCGGCGCCTCTTCGCGCAACTGACTCCAGATCCCATGAGGCTGTCCGCTGACGCCGTAATTCTTCGGGATGATCAGGTCATTGGGGTCGAAGTCGAGCGCCATCGATGAAAGTCCTCGGGCTGTGGGTCTGGAATCCAGACGACAGCGTGGGGGGTTTTCGGAGCCCTCGATTCTAGCGTCCGGAGTGGAGCCGGCGCACGCCACATCGAGCCGCAAGAGGTCCGGCCGAGCGCTCCCGTCGCGAACCACGCAACTGCCGGTCAGGGCAATCGTCGCCTCAATCGTGCGGCGGAGCCCCGTCC
>JAPYTP010000105.1 GCA_029941885.1 Myxococcota bacterium | reverse complement strand
CGAAGATCAAGAGAAGGACGATGGAACGAAGGAAGAAGGAGTACCTGGCCCAGAAGGCGGCCTAGCCAACAACCAAGAACTATCTCTTAGCAAAAGGCGGGCGTTGTCCAGAATGTTTTGCCGACGTACACTCGACCCGCGAACGGGAGAGAGTTTCCGGGACGGACCTGCTTGCGTGTCGGTCACCGCGGACCACTGCCTGGTTGCCGGCGTCGCCTCGACAATCGCGATGCTTCACGCGGAGAGCGATTGCGAGGAATTCCTCGGGCGAGTGGGTCTACCCCATATCTCCGTTGGGCAGGACGGTCGTGTTCGAGGCAATGCCCGGGTCGTCACCGCAGATCGACCCACTGCGCCGAGACGGTGTCCCACCATTGGAATTCTCGGCGGCGCTCAGGATCGTGTCGAAAACACGACGAGATCCGTCTGCCAACCTTCCTTCCACAAGCTCTCCGCAACCGACGCCGCCTCCACCATCGAATCCAGTTCGGTCACGTAGACGTCGAAATACTCCGTCCCCGAAACGGACCAACGATGAGTCTCGGTGGAGAATCCGCGCAGCGAAAGGGATTCGGCGATCGCGACGGCATCGTCCTCCCGACGACGCGTCGTCACCCGCACCCCGTAGGGTGCTCCCTTGGACTCGGGCAGCGTGATCTCACGCGCACTTCGTCTTTCGAAGGCCAACCGTCGCCGAATCGTATCCGCCACGAGTTCCGAGGGATTGGACACCCGACGTGCACGGGCGACGATGATCAGGCGAGTGTCTTCGACGAGAGTGCCCTTGGTTCGAAAGAGCCATCCGAAGAAGGGTAGATCTCGCAGGAAAGGGACTCCCGAATCAATGCGGGTCTCCGTCTGGTCGCGATTCATCGCGAGCACCGCGCTCTCCCCGTCGTCGAGTCGAGCCCTGACGGTGAGGAATTGTTCGACGTACGCAGGCCCGACCTGCGCCGGGTCCCCCGCGAGATTCGCCCGCAGCGGATCGATGCCCGAGAGTTCGATCTCGAGGTCGAGCTGAATCTTGCCCTCGCGACCGCTTCGTACGCGGATACCGAGCCGGGTACCGATGTCCCGTCGGTCGAAGTTAGTCGTACGCGAAATCGACGCGATGGAGGCACCCGCCGCATTCGCCCCTGAGATCCCGGAGTCTCCCGTCACTGGAATCGGAATATTGAGGCCGACGAAGATCTCGTGTTCGTCGCCGGCGGTCACGATCAAGCTCGGCTGGATCAGGACTTCGTTCGTTCCCTTGAAATCGGTCGCAGCAATCGTTCCGGTCTGGAGGACCGGTACGGTGACCGAAACACCCGCTTCGTTGGTCGACTGAAACGAGACACCTGAATCACGCTGGACGCTACCGAAAATCGTCGGCACCGCCGCCACTCCACCAAGAGTCTGTGTGGTACTCACGAGTCCGAAGAGATCACTCGCGTCGTTTCCCGATGAAAAGGGCAACTGGAAACCGAAGGAAAGGCCGTAGTTCCTGGGCGTCCGCAACTCGGAAACTGTGATGTCGATCGCAATCAGTTGAGACCGCTCATCGAGGATCTCGAGCAGCTTGCGGATCGCAATATGGACCTCCGGGTCGGCCCGGACGACCAGCGATCGGCTACGTGCATCGACAGCGATGGAGAAATCTGCCCCACTGAGTGCTGTCGCCGAAGCCCTCGCCTCGATCGAGGCAGCCTGGCGAGGGTCGGCAAAGGTCCGAATCAGATCTGCGATCTGTTCGGGGTCACGATGGAGCACGCGAAGAATTCGGATCGACCCCGCACTGTCGATCGGCTGGTCGACCTGCTCGATAAATCGAAGTACCCGCGCGAACTCCACGCCGTCTCCTCGAACGAGGAGGCTGTTGGTTCGCGCGTCGCTCCATACCTGGATTCCACGGGCCGGGATGCCCATCGAATCCAGAAAAGTCTCGACGTAGGGCTCGGTGTCGGCCACGTCGCGGTAGCGAAGCACACGCAGCTGGAGGGACTTTTCCTCGACGCGATCGAGTTCGTCCGCGAGTTCCGTGAGCCGTGCGATCGCACGCTCCGATCCAGCCGCGATCAAGCTGTTCGTCGCCTCGAAGGGAACGACCGTGACGCGACTACCCGACAGCGGCTCGATCACCTTGAGCACATCCTGGAGATTCGCGAAACGAAGCGGAATCAGGGTCGTCACGTAGGATTCGCTGTCGTTCCCCGACGTGAGTCGAAAGGGCGCTGCCCCAACTGCCTCCGCCACCTTCGCGATCCGCCAGTTTCCAGCGGTTGAGGGCAGCAGCGAGAAGCCCAGGAGCGAGAGTGACGACTCGAGGATCGACCAGGCCTCGTCGAGCGAAACGGGTCGCTTCGCCACGATCGAAATCGCTCCGCGGACGATGTCGGGAACCAGGATCGTTCGCTCGGTCGCTTCGCCAACGCGTTTCACGAGCTGCTCGATCCGAATGCGTTCCTGATTGAGCGAGATCGTCTGTCCCCGGGCGAGGGTCGGAGAGCCGGCCAAAAGACCAAACGTGAGGGCGGTCATGGCAGCCCGAGAAATGAGCGAAGGTCGAGCGCGGCGCGACACGAGGGAAGGCTATCCGAGGACCGTGTGAGTCGCTACGAGCGATCCCTCCGCTCGGACTTCGGTAGATCGAAACGACCCACCCGCCCTGCGCGGAGCAATCAGCGCCACGGGCTCAGGAACTCGAAGACCTCGACGCGGATCTGTACACGAAGCTCGTGAATTTGCGGGTCGAATTTCACGTCGCCATCCGGTGCCACACGCTGGAACAAATCGATCTCCCGCTTCCCGAGTCCGACGTATCGATACCCCACGCTGAGTTCCACGAACTCGGTCAACGCATAGTTCACCCCGGCACCGACGTTCCAGGCAAAGTCGTAGATCTCTTCCTTTCCGGAGAGAACGTTGTTCGTTCCCTCGATCTCGAGGGCGCTCAATCCGATCCCCGCACCCAGATAGAAGTGGCCGGGCGTTAGCCATTGACGGAGGCGGGGCTGTCTGCCGAGGCCGCCCAGATACTGAACCGGGCGCCAGTCTCGACGAACGGAATATCGACCCAGCCGTTCACGAGAACCGTCGTCGCCGAAATGCTCGTGAAGAAATTGGTGCCACCGAATCGTGTCTCCAGTTCGAACTCGCGCAATCCCGCGGCCTCGAGCTCGATTCGAACGGGCCAGTCGGGGAGTCGAATATCGAGTAGCCACTCCCGCGGTACGAGTGGGTCAATCGGAATCCGGAGTCCCAGGGCGCCGTCCACGAGCGGAGAGGAATCTCCATCGGATTCGAAGAAGAAGATGTCCGGCGGGCCGACGTTCCGGCCGCTGGTATCGACGATGGCTCCGAAAATTCCCAGACCCCCCGAAACGTAGACATCCCAATCGGCCGTACTCTCGAACGCCACGATGAGTGCGCAGACGAAAATTCCCGCTGTCAGACTCCAGCTCGAAAGCACGTCCCGAATCCGTTCGCCGCCCTGCACCCGATCGGGCCCCCCGAGTCTTGCCGACTCGCTGCATACGAAACTCCGTGATGTATCGGACGCATGCGGGGTATCGCTTGATGATCGATCTCACACTCTGCGTGAATCGCCCTCGACTGCCGTGGGTTCCCCACGGCTAGTCGGACCCTCGGCAGGGGCGAGAATTCGCAGCGCGAGCAGGGTGCGTGCGAGGACCGTTGCGGCGAGGAGGGCGACCCAGACCGTTGTCGTGATCGAGAGATGGTTCGGAAACAGCAGGAAGACGCTGTACGCGATCCCGGTTTCCCCGCCTTCCGCCAGACCGGCGCCGAGACGCAGTCCCCGATCGTTCCGTGGCGCCATCCCACGCTTTCCCTCCTGCATACCCAGGGCGAGCGCACTCGCAATACAGAGGATGTAGAGGAAGAGCATCGCCATCCATTGCGGCTGCAATGCGGGTGAGGCGACCGCAAAACCGAGCACCATTGCGCCGTAGGCGGCCATATCGAGCACGATGTCGAGATAGGCTCCGAAATCGCTCTCCTGGCCAGTCGCTCGGGCGAAGAGTCCGTCGGTGCCGTCCGCGAGGCGTGACACCCACCAGAGCACAATTGCCACCCACCCATAGTGAAGCGCGACCGCTGCACTCGCGAGCAGCGCGATCGTTAAGCCCAGGACGCTCACGTGGTTCGGTGTCAAACCCAGACGTGCGTAGAGGGAGAGCAAAGGACCCGCAACGAGCGGAAGGCGAGTGCGGACGGCGTTATCGATCATCCCGCGATTCTACCCGATGCGGTTCGAGCGCGGTCCAGACGCATTCCGCATGCATATCTCGATCTGTCCCGGGTTCGAGCCTATCAGGACCGATCTGAACGGCATATCCTCATTGATGGAGCTCAACATGACTCGGACGATCGTCGTCCTTCCGACATACAACGAAGCGGAGAATCTTCCGCTCATCGTTCCGGAAATCCTTCGACAGGCCGCCTCCCTCGAGGTCCTCATCGTCGACGACAACTCGCCGGACGGAACGGGCAAGCTCGCCGACCAGCTCGCAGAACAGTACTCGGTCCCGACGCCGCGAGTCCACGTCTTGCATAGGCCACGGAAGCAGGGGCTCGGTGCCGCGTACCGAGCCGGACTCGCCGCCGCGCTCGAACGCGGGGCTGATCAGGTGATCCAGATGGACGCCGACTTTTCACATCCGCCGGACAAGATCCCATCGCTCCTGCACGAAATCGAAACCCACGACGTCGTCCTTGGCTCGCGCTACCTGGACGGAATCACCGTGGTGAACTGGCCTATCGAACGCATTCTCCTCTCGTGGTTCGGAAATCTCTACGCACGTCATGCGACGGGACTCCCGATCAGCGATATGACCGGAGGCTTTCGCTGCGTCCGCCGTGACTTGCTCGAGAAGATGGGCTTCGAACGGATCCGTGCGGATGGATACGCTTTCCAGATCGAGATGAATTTCCGTTTCGTGAACGCGGGGGCGCGAATCAAGGAGGTCTCCTTCTTCTTCCTCGATCGCATCCGAGGCGAATCGAAGCTCACGTGGCAGATCGGATTCGAAGCGCTCTGGATCGTATGGTGGCTGCGCCTCGCGCGCGCCCTCGGTCGTCTCTAGATCCTGGTGCGCCACCGGAACGCCCTCATATGACCCACCCCCGACGCATCCTTCTCTTGAACGAGCGAGACCTCGGACACCCGCGCGCGGGTGGAGCCGAGACTCACGTTTCACGAATCTTCGGACGCCTCGCCGCGCGTGGCCATTCCATCACTCAGTACTCGTCCGGTTTCCGCGGCGGCGATCGACAGGCTCTGATCGACGGCATCTCGATCGAGCGACGTGGGCCACTCCCTCTCTATTATGCGAGCGTCCCTGGCCGTGTGCATGCGGCGGCGAAGAGTCTGGACTTCGATCTCGTGATCGAATGCCTCAACAAAGTCCCCTTCTACACCACGCTCTATTCGCGTCTGCCCGTTATGGCGATCTGCCACCATCTCTTCGGAGAGGTCGCCTTCAATCAGGTTTCCTTTCCACTCGCAGCCGCTGTCGTTCTCTGTGAGTCCGGAATCTCGCGGGCCTATCGCGACGTTCATTTTTTGGCGATCTCGGACAGCACCCGTCAGGACCTCGTCGACCGGGGGATTGCTCCGGACCATATTGCCGTGAGCCCACCGGGCATCGACCCACCCTCCTTCGACATCGATCCATTCGCCGAGCGCCCACCGCGCGCAACCTATGTCGGCCGTCTGGAACGTTACAAGCGCGTCGATCTGCTCCTCCGAGCCGGCGCGATCCTGGTCGATCAATTTCCGGATCTCGAGATCCTGGTGATCGGCAAGGGTCCCGAGCGTCGGACACTCGAGAACCTCGCGCGCGATCTCGGCCTGGAGGGCCGCACTCGCTTCACGGGCTTCGTCGAGGACTGCGAGCGTGATGCGTTGCTCGCTGGCAGCCGTGTGTGTGCCTTCCCCTCCGAGAAGGAGGGATGGGGACTCACGGTGATCGAAGCGAACGCTCTGGGCACACCGGTCGTCGCGCGCAACGCGCCCGGCCTGCGCGACTCCATTCGCCAGGGGAGAACCGGCCTGTTGATCGACCCGATCGCGACCGGCAACACCAGGCGAAGAAGCGAATCGAGAACCGCCGCCGAGGCAATCCGATATGCCGAAGGCTTGGCGACTCTCCTGGTCGACAACGACGAGGCGAGAGAAATGAGACGCACCTGCCTCGCATGGTCGAAGCAATTCGATTGGGACCGTGCGGCCGATGACATGGAAGCGAGTATCGAAGAAACTCTCGGAAAGGATCTTCCTTGACGATCGAGGCGCCCGTCAAGCGGTCTTCTCTCGCACGCCTCGAACGGATCGCGCGCGCCGCCATCCCGTTCCTCGTGAGTGGCGCGCTGCTCACCTATCTGTTTCGCCGCATCGATATCCGCGTTGCCCTCGACTACATGACCGCCGACATCCTGCTCCGTTTCTCGCTACCACTCCTCCTCTTTCTCGGGATCACGCTACTGATCGAGGCCCAGTGCCTCCACCGCGTCACGCTCGCAAACCAGAGAGACGCAAAGCCGCTCAGCCGTGTGACCGCTGCCCGAATCAAGGCCGCCTGTTATCTGCTTGGGCTGCTCAATTACGCACTCGGGGCCGGCGGCCTCTCGATCCTGCTGCAGCGGCGTACCGGCGCCAGCCTCGGCGCGGCAGCGGGGATGGTCTTTCTGATCGCACTCTTCGATATCGGCAGCGTCCTCGCCTGGGTCGCCGGCGGCGCCGCGCTCCTTCAGTCCGATGCCTTCGGCGTCCGGCTCGGGCTGCTCGGGGGAGTGATCCTGGCGATCGTGGCGGGCTTCGTCTTCCTGCGCGCACCGATCGCGCTGGGGCCTCTGGAAGCCGTCCGGAATCTCGCGATCCTGCGAGCGCCGCGCACCGCCTCCGCCACTCTTCTCTTCGAGATCGGGGTCCTGCGACTGCTCTTCGTCAGCTGCTTCGTCGCCCTCACCGGCGCCCTTTTCTGGGCATTCGGGATCGAGGTCGGACTGATCCAGCTCGGCCTCAACGTGGGACTGATGTTGGTCGTTTCCGCTCTCCCGATCGCCGCCGGTGGGCTCGGGACGGGTCAGATCGTGTTCGTCGAACTCTTCTCGGGTCTCGCTCCGGACGCCCAGCTGCTCGCCGCGAGCATCGTCTTCTCGATCGGGATGATCCTGGCGCGCGCCCTGATCGGCTTCTTCTTTGCGCCGGAGTTCACTCGCGAAGCGCTCGCGGCGGCGCGCGAGGCGGCGGAGGAGAAAACGATGTCCGCGCCCGATGAGATCCCGGATCGACGCGTCGAATGAGCGACTCCGAACTCACCTTTACAGGGGAGCGGCTCCACGCCGACGACGCGCTCTTCGGAGTCGACCTATTGCGACATCGAGCCGCCTACAGAGAGGCGATCCGAATCGCCCGGACGAGCAAGGCCCGCGATATTCTCGAGATGGGTTCGGGGACGGGCTACGGGACCATCGAGCTCGCGCGGGCCCTACACCGTGTCGTCGCGATCGACCGGGTTGCCCCGCGCGACCACGGGCGAGGCAGTCAGGCTCGCTTTCTCCGTGCGGACCTCGAAGCGATGCCCATCCGGAACGAGTCCTTCGATCTCGTTGTGAGTTTCCAGGTGATCGAACACCTCTCCGACCCGAGGGCCTACTACCTCGACGCGCTTGCAAGACCTCTCCGAGAGGACGGCATGGCGCTCGTGACGACACCGAATCGTTCGAATTCCGACGGTGAGAATCCTTTTCACGTCCACGAGTACGACGCGGATGAGCTACGACGCCTTCTCGAGACGCGCTTCGAGTCCGTCGAGATCCTGGGCGTCTCGGCCCGGGGAGAGGCTCTTCGCTTCCACGAGGAAAGGCTGCGCCGAATCCGGCGCATCGTCCGAATCGACCCCTTTGGACTTCGAAGGAGGATCCCACGGGCCCTGGTCGAATGGCTCTTTGCGCGCTTCGCCGTCCACGTTCGCCGAGGCATCGCAGCGGAGGACGGGCCGCCCGAGGTTCGGCTCGAAGATTTCCCGATCGAGGAAGCACACCCCGGCTCCCTCGATCTCTTCGCCGTCTGCCGACGTCCGGCCCGCTCCGCACGGACCTGATCCAACCGAACCTCTCCCAAACGGGGCCCGATCCACTTCGGGCCCGATCGATGGGCCCGATCCGAACCATCGAAGCTTCGCGAGCATTTCGCTATCTCGAGGACGGGCCCGTATCGCCCGGGCGAATTTCGGAACCCGATCCGGTGCGGGCGGCACCCAACCCCCAAACACCCACCGCGAGCGCAGAGTGGGCGCAGGACCTGGCGTCGATGGATCGATTCGAAGAGGCCCTCGGCCGGGGGATGGTGCGCTGGGTTCGACTCGTCAGTGAACGGGCTCGGATCGTCCTCGGACTGATTGGCGTAGTGACCGCGCTACTGCTCGTCTACGCCGCCTCCAATCTCGGCATCAATTCCGACAACGTGACCCTCGTCGCAGAACATCTCGATGCCCGCCAGAACTACCTCGAGTTCTCGCGCAGTTTTCCGAACACCGAGAACGTCATGCTGATCGTGGTCGACGGAAAGACCCCCGAGGTCGCCCGAGATGCGACCCACGCGCTTCGAGATGAACTGATGAGCCGACCGGATCTCTTTCGCGAGGTCTACATTCCCGGCTCGAGTCCCTTCTTCGAGAAGCATGGGCTGCTCTATCGCGAGCTCGATGATCTCGACGAATTTTCATTGCAGATCGCCCGCGTGCAACCGATCCTGACGGCGCTGGAACGTGAGCCGACGGTGGCCAACCTTGCGTCGCTCATCCAGAGCGGCCTCGAACAGATCGACGAGGCTGACGTCGCTCTCGACGAGCTGTCGATTCTGTTGGATCGAGTCGGGGATGCGACGATCGAGGTCTATCAGGAATTCCCGATCGCGATTTCCTGGGAAGAGATCCTGCTGCGCGGGTCGTCGGTCGAGGCCGTGAAGCAATGGACTCTGGTCGTCGATCCCGTTCTCGATTTCGGAAGCCTCTTCGCCGCCGCCGAGCCGATGGCCGAGATCCGGCGAATCGCCGAGACGAATGATCTCGATCCCGATCACGGCGTGACGATTCGGCTCACGGGCAATCCCGTCCTCAACTACGAAGAGATGGCCGGACTCCTCTGGGATATCGGCCTCGGCGGTGTGATCACCTTCGGCTTCGTAATCGTCGTGTTGATGCGGGCGCTCCGTGCGCTGAAATTGGTCATCGCATCAGTCGCGACCCTCCTCGTCGGCCTCGTCTGGACCGGCGCCTTTGCCGCCGCCACGGTCGGATCACTCAACTTGATCAGCCTCGCCTTCGCGATCCTTTTCATCGGCCTCGGCGTCGATTTCGCGATCCATCTGGGGATGGCCTACGGCGACGGCTTGCGCCGCGCGATCGACGATCAGTCGGATTCGGCCGTCGCCAGCGAGGCGGAGACGAGACCGGATCTGCACGCAGCGGCACTCGACTACGCGATCGAGCAGGTCGGCAGCTCCTTCGTCATCTGCACCATCACGACGGCGATCGGCTTCTACGTATTCATTCCGACGGACAATATCGGTGTCGCCGAACTCGGTCTGATCGCCGGTACGGGGATGATCGTCAATCTCTTCCTGACTACGACGCTGATTCCGGCGCTCATGACAACCTATTGTCGACTCGATCCCCAACGCGACGTCCCCCACGCGATGTCGTTTCGCAGCACCTGGTGGGGTGGGCTTTCGGAGTGGCCGGGGAGCGTCGCGTTCGTCGCCTTCGGCCTGCTCTGCTTCGGGGTCTGGCAGGCGATCGATGTGCAGTTCGATGCGAATGTCATACGCATGCGCGACCCGGAGACGGAGAGTGTCCGAACTTTCAACGAGATGCTCGAGGAAGCGGGCCAACGCTCCCCATGGCCGATAGACGCGATCGCGAAGGATCTCGAGGCTGCGACTGGAATTGCGCGAAGTGTCGAGAACCTCGCCGTCGTCGATTTTGCAGTCACCCTCGCCGACTACGTCCCCACGGACCAGGAAGAAAAACTCATGATCCTCGAGGATGTCGGCCTCATGCTCGATGCACCGCGGGGTGTCGAAGCACACCAGGACGATCCTACGACGGAGGAGCAAGTCGCGGCACTGCGTGCTCTCCGGGATTTTCTCGCCGATCCTTCGATCGAGGAGGAGTCGAGCGTGCTCGCGAAGAGCATGCGCGCACTCCGTGAACGACTCGACGAGTTTCTCGCCAGCATCCGGTCAGGGGGTGACGTCGAGGGTGCGCTGGCACGGCTCGAGACGGTGTTGCTGGGGGGGCTTTCGGATCAGCTCTCACGATTGCGCGATGCCACACTGATCGAGGAGGTTCGGCTCGACGATCTCCCCCGGAATCTTCGCGAGCGGATGCTCACCCAGGATGGTCGCGCACGCGTGCAGATCTTCCCCGCAGAGCGACTCGTCGAAGAAGTCGCGTTCACTCGCTTCGCTCGCGAAGTCCAGGCGGTCGTGCCGAGCGCGACCGGGCTCCCGATGAACATGATTGCGTTCGCGCAGGCGACGCGGAACAGCTTCGAAGAAGCCATGATCTACGCGGTGGTGCTGATCACGACCTTCCTGGGGATCCTGTGGCGTCGAACAGCACCTGTGCTGCTCGTCCTCGCGCCGCTCGCCCTCAGCAATATCCTCACGATCGGACTGATGACAGTATTCGGAATCGCGTTCAATTTCGTGAACGTCGTCGTCGTTCCCCTCCTGCTCGGGATCGGCGTCGACAGTGGTATCCATCTGGTCCACCGCGCCGAAGTACTCACTCGAAAAGGGCGGCAGGGCGACCTGCTCTCGAGCACGACCGCCCGTGCGGTCTTCTACAGCGCTCTCACGACGACGGTCAGCTTCGGCACCCTCGCCCTCTCGTCCCACCGTGGCGTTTCGAGTCTGGGCGTCGTCCTGAGCATCGGCATGATACTCACCGTTATCAGCAATCTCGTGGTACTCCCCGCGCTGCTCGCTCTTCGACCGATTCCGGAGCGGAGCTGAGACCCGACTCTCGAGCGAGATCAGTCGTCGATCTTTGCGGCAATCAAACGTTGGAGGCGTGCGGATTCTCGGCGCAGATGGATCGATTTTCCCCCCGTCACGTAGACCAGTCCTCGCTTCGCGCCCTTCGGCTTCTTCACGTTCTTGATTGGAACGACGTGGACATCCGCGCGTCCGGCGTTCTTCTGTTTGGAGAAATGAACCGCCAACTCGCAGGCGTCGAGAACAGACTCCGACGGCGGATCCTCTCTCCCTTCGGTGCGAAGAACAACGTGACTGCCGGGCGCGCCATCCAGATGGAAGAAGAGATCCTTTCCCTTCGCGAGACGCGTCGAAAGAACGTCGTTGGCCTCGTCGCTCCGCCCCACCCAGATTTCCATCCCATCGATGCTCAGATAGCGTCGAGGGTGGAGCTTCCTTGGCATATTTCGATACACGGAGGGGAGCGCAGGCCTGTGCGAATCCCCCGCGCCCGTCGGTGCGTTCGATTTCGCCGCATACCGACCGAGGAGTCGTTGAACCTCCTCCCGTTCGAGAATCTCGTCGAGGGACTCCGCTTCGCGCGCTTCGCGTTCGAGCATTTCGATCGATTCCAGGGTCGCTCGAGCCACATCGACCTGCCCACCCGCCTTCGCGAGTCGACGGAGCAGTTTCTGATAGCGCTTGAAGATCGCTTCGAGGTTCGCCTTGGGAGAGAGACTCTTGTCGAGAGGAATTTCGACCGGTGCACCGGTTTCGAAATCACGGACGGAAACGGAGTCAGCTCTCGAAACGACTCGCCCGAGGTTCGCTTTCAGGAGCTCACCATTTCGGGCGAGCGTATTTGCCTCTTCTGATTCCGCGAGCTCCGCCTCGATTCGCTCGATGCGGCGCGAGGCGGATTTCCGCTCTTTCTTGAGTGCGGTCATCAGCTGCCTACGCTTTCCATCCGCCATGCGACCATCGATCTCGTTCGAATAACATTCGGCGACTTCGGTCAACAGGGTGAGCCCGGACGCCTCGATAAAGCGATCCTTCCCGTCGCTCGGAGCATCACTCCCGGGGTTTCGATAGGCCGTTCCCATCTCGAGTTCACTTCGGGTTTCCGAAAGCGGCCGAAGGGCCTGAACCAAACGATCCTCGCCATCCAACAGATATACGTTCGAACGACGTCCGAAGATCGACAGAAGCAGCGTATACCCGCCCTCGCGCGCCGAGAAACGAAGGGCGAGTTGTCGATCCCGTCCACGCAATTCGACGCCTTCGAGTCGAGCTCGGGACAAGTGCGCGCGAAGATAGGCGCTGAACGCGGGCATCCTCTCCGGGGCCTTAGGCATGCGCTCGAGCAGGCCCAGATGTGCGAGTTCCGGTCGCGCATCGATCCCGATCGTACCCTTGCGCTTCACCCCTTCGTCCCGACGATAGATCGTGAACGCGAGCCGTCCGCGAGCCGGCTCGACCCATCTTTCCACGCGCCCTCCGGCAAAGGCCTCCGCGAGAGCCGCGCCAACGCGTTCGAGTTCGATCAAACTCAGCATGGGACCTCCGCCCGCGGAAGCGTAGCGCCTGGGCGCCTACGATCGCGAAACCACCGCTCCCCCATCTTCAACTCTGGCATCGCGCGCAATAATGCGAGGATCTCTGGGCGATGACTCGCCGCTTGATCGCATCACCGCACTCGAGGCAGGCCTCTCCGGTTCGGCCGTAGACCTTGCGCTCGTCCTGATAGCCGCCGTCGGACCCATCCGGGGATACGTAGTCGCTGATACTGGAACCGCCGGTTTCGATCGAACGCTCGAGCACCCGGTGAAGCGCGTCGGCGATCTGCTCGCATTCGCGCCGCGTCACGCGTCCGGCCGCCCGTCCCGGTCGCACACCCGCGATGAACAATGCTTCGTCGGCGTAGATGTTGCCCACCCCGGCCGCGACGGACTGATCCAGAATCATGCCCTTGATCGTGACCCGACGGCCACGGTTGGCTCGGAAGAGCTCCTCACCCGTCAAGACGAGTGCATCGGTCCCGAGACGGTCCAGCCTCGCGCTCTGCTCACCCGCCGCGATCCACTGCACCTTTCCGAATTTCCGCACGTCTCGAAAGAAGACCTGCGGGCCCCCGCCCTCCATCGTGAGTTGGAGATGGGTGTGCTCGTCGGGTTCGAAGCGGCGCTGGGCTTCGGGCGGGAGCGACGCACGCGCGGTCGCCGTGAGCAGGCGAACGCTCGTCGCCTCGCTCGAGAAGAGCTGGCCGGTCATGCCCAGGTGGAGAAGCAGCCGTGCGCCTCCGTCGAGTCCGGCCACCAGATATTTGCCCGCCCGATCCAGTGACTGCACCGATCGGCCTTCGAGATGTCGCCGGAGCAGAGCGGGGGGAGTCAGAAAGAAATAGCTCGGCCTCGTCGTCACGATCTTCTCGATCAGCCGACCCACCAGCAGTGGCGCGATCAGCCGGCGGGTCGTCTCGACTTCGGGCAATTCGGGCATCTTCTTGCGGCCGTCCTCTCGGGCCCCGTGGGCTCCCGGCGTGCACCTCGGGTTCGGCGCCAGCGTCCGATTTGGTAGCGTGCGACCCATGGAACCGCACCAACCGCGATCTCAGAGAGACGACGCCAGAGATCCGCCTGGAAAGCGCAGGGGGCGGGACACCCAGGCCCTCGACGCGGCCTGGCTCGAACGCGAGGCGATCCTCTACGTGGCGCAGTGGGAGACCACCCGCCATGGGCTACGAGAAGCCCTGGAACGACGCTTGCGTAACCGTTGCGGACGCACGGGGGAAGATGCGGCGACGGTCATCGACGCGATCCCGGAGGTGGTCCAGCGCCTCGTCGATCGGGCCTATGTCGACGATCAACGATTCGCAGAACAGTTGATCGAGCGCGAGCGTCGACAGGGTCGATCCGGAAGTCGAATCCGGGCACAACTCGAGGCCAAGGGTGCCGACCCATCGATTCTGGCCGAGGTGGAGGCCAGGATTCTCGAAGAACGAGTCTCCGAGGGCGCGGCGGAAGCAGGGTCCTTCACGGGGGATCCGACCGACATGGAACTCGAAGCCGCCTTCAGGACGGCCAAGAAGCGCCGCCTCGGCCCCTATTGCGTCGACCCGAGCGAACGTGCCGACCGCCGGCAACGCCATCTCGCCGTGCTGGCACGACAGGGCTTTTCCCGGGACATCGCCTATCGCGTGGTCGACTCGGACGGCCCTCCGGAGATCGATCCGTGAGGTGCATCGTCCTCGGATCGGGCATCGCGCCTGGGATCCCCGCGTGGAACGACGGCTCGGAGGCAGCACTTCGTGCCCGAAGCCGAGATCCCGAGTTCCCGCGGCGGGATGGGGCGGCCCTGGCCATCAGCGCCGACGGTCTCCGCTATTCGATCCTCGAAGCCCCTTTTCATCTGCCCTCGACGCTTTCTCGCGATCCGCGCTTCGCACCTGCCGCGGGGAGTCGCGCAGTCCCGATCGACTCGCTGGTCCTCACCTGCGGCGACCTGGATGCGAACGCGGGTGCCCTGGCGCTCCGAAGCGGCCTCTCGATCCGAATCAGCTCGCCCTTCGATCTTCGAAACGACCTGCTCGATCACGACGGCGCCTTCGCCTCCCTCGAACCGCTCTGGATCGGATTGCCCTGGGACCGCCCCTTCCCACTCGATCGCAACGGAGTTCTCGAAGCGCGGCTGTTCCCTTTGCCCGGCCCGGCCCCCGATCATCTTCCCCGGCGCGCGACGAAGGCGGGCCGTGCTCGCTGTGGTGTACGGGTCACCGACCGACACAGCGGGGCCCGACTCGTCTGGGCCCCTCGGATCACCCGATACGACTCGGCCACCCTGGCCGAGCTTCGAGCGGCGGATATCCGTCTCGTCGACGGAACGTGTTATTCAGAAGACGAGGGACGGCGAATCCGCCCGGGCGTTCGGCAGGCCACGGACCTCGGCCACGGGCCGATCGACGGGCGCGAGGGATCCCTCGCGTGGCTTTCGGGAATGGGCGGACGGTCGATCTATGTCCACCTCTCTGCAACGAATCCGGTGTGCGATGCGTCGAGTAAAGAGGCGTATCGTGTCGCCGAAGCGGGAATCGAGGTCGCCGCGGACGGATTGGAATTCGAGTCATGAGCGACCGCGGCAAGGATCTCTTCGACCTCGGACGACACGCTTCGTTCAAGTCGCGGGCGGACGGAGACGTCCTGGTCCTCCCCGAACGAGCGATCCGAATCGGTGGGAGCGGAAGCGAAATTTTACGTCTCTGCGTGGGCGGTCGCGCTCGTCATGCGATCGTCGCCGAGATGCATCGGCGCTATCCAGATACTCTGGAACTCGAAGCCGAGGTCGACCGGTTCCTGACCGAGATGCTTCGGCTCGGCGGTCTCGCTCGCATATCGGTCGATGCGGGGAACTCCGAATGACCGCCGAAACCAGGACGCCCGGGCCGCTCAATCTCATCGCAGAGTTGACCTATCGGTGCCCCCTTCAATGCCCCTATTGTTCGAACCCGATCGACTTCCGGAACTACCGCGAGTCCCTGTCCGCCGAGGATTGGGGACGGGTTTTCGAAGAGGCTGCAGCCCTCGGCGTCGTGCACGTCGGTCTGACCGGTGGCGAGCCCAGCACGCGGCGAGACCTCGATGAGATCGTGGAGCGGGCCGTCGCTGCGGATCTCTATCCCCACCTCATCACGGCGGGCGTCCCGCTGGATCCGAAACGCCTGGATGGACTCGCGGAACGCGGCCTTCGCAGCGTACAGGTATCGATCCAGGATGCGACCCCAGAGTCGTCCGATCGAATCGCCGGCACCCATAGCTTCGAGCAAAAGATCGCCATCTGCGAGCGCACCGTAGAGCTCGGCCTCGCGCTGACGCTCAACTGCGTCCTGCACCGTGACAATCTCGCCTCGGTTCCCGACCTGATCGAACTGGCCGAGCGCCTGCGAGCCGACCGCCTCGAACTCGCGAACACCCAATTCCACGCCTGGGCGCTCAAGAACCGAGCTGCACTCATGCCCACCCGCGCACAGCTCGCAGAGGCGAGCGCGGTCGTTCGCGCGGCACAATCACGTCAGGATGCGGGGAGACCGGGGCCGACGATGTTATTCGTTCTGCCCGACTACTACTCGGATCGGCCCAAGCCCTGCATGGGGGGATGGGGCAGACTCGCCGTGGTCGTGGACCCGACGGGGCGCGTGCTGCCATGCCATGAGGCAGGTGAGCTGCCCGGACTCGAATTCTGGAGTGCGATGGATCACTCGATCGCCGATTGCTGGAACGAAGCTCCCGGGATGCGCGCCTATCGCGGGACCGATTGGATGCTCGAGCCGTGTCGAAGTTGCCCGGAAAGAGAGCGCGATTTCGGAGGTTGTCGATGCCAGGCCTTTCGTCTCCTGGGAGACGCGAGCCTCACCGACCCGGCTTGCGCACTTTCCCCGAATCACGACCGGATCGTCGCGGCACGCGACGAGTCCAGCGATTCCTTCGTTCCTCGACGTTAGGCATGGGGCGTACCTTTAGTTCGACGATCGACTCGCTGTAGAGCCCGCTCTCCGCCGTCGCGCGCAGGCGCACGCGATGGAGCCCCAGGGCATTGGGGTTGAAGACGCCTCGCAGTCGGATCCGCCCGCCCGGTCGACCTCGATCCTCGACCCAGAGTTTCGCAGCGGTGGAATCCCCCGGCGAGCCCGCATCGAGGGACTCGACATCGTATCGGAGGGTTCTGGCGGTCCCCGGGTTCGCATGTAGCGATATCGAGAAAGGACGGCCGGCCCATACCGCCCTGCGCGCCGGTCCCGAGAGATCGGGCAACTCGTAGCCAAAGATCGATGGAGCGCTGGTCCGAGAGCCGCGCCAGGCCACTCGAGCAGCCGCGATCGTCGGTGCGTCCTGTTCCGCCAGCGATCCGGAAAGACGTTGCTCGAAGCATTCCCTCGTCGCGGATTGGAATTCGCAGAATCGGATCGAGATTTCCTCGAGCGGCGATGCTTGCGACCAGACGATCCTGCGACCGGAAACGGCGATCCCGCCCGTGCGCTCCACGCGGACCGGGACGGAGATGGGAATCGACTCGCATCGGCGCTCCTGCTCATCGAGCCAACACGCGTGATGCTGCACTTCGATCGCGAAGGTCGGAGCGCATTCCGGAATGAACTCGCCTGGAAGACACCCCGTCGGTGGTTTCACCGCGATCGTCACGCTGTCGAACACCAGCAGATTACCATCGTGGATGGGTTCGATCGGGCTCCTCGACGTGCCGGGCGCCATCTCGATCGGCTCGGGCTCGCAGGTCGTGTCGTCATCGGAGAGCCGACACAGGGCCAGTTGTCCCGGCGCTTGCAGGAGGAGTGTCCGGCCGTCGAACGACCGCATCGACCATCTCGGTTCCCCCTCCGTCGCGACCAGGGCTCGCGGAACGCAATCCGTCTGCCCAGAGCCGAGCTGGCAACCTTCGATGGCGCGTTCCTGCCCATGATCACGCTGCCATACGACCCAGCCCGAACCGGCCCACGGCTTCGAAACGGTGCCGGGCGGAAGGTTGATCGACCTCTCCTCACAGTCGATTCTGGATCCGCGACCGGGAATTCTCGAGCGCGCACGACGATTCGCGTTTTTGAACGCGCGCCGCTTGGCGAGGCGGCACCAGGCAAGGTGTCCATCGCCTCCATCTCGAATTCGCCAGACCGCGATGGATCTATCGAGAGCAACGTCACGAGGACTGCCTTCGACCTCGAGCGATCGCGCCAGGGGGCGCCCATGGCGCGGCCCGCGCTTGCGCATCCCGCCGTCGCCCCTGGGCAGAAACCCGAGAGCCAGATCGGATTCCGCTGCGGGTTCGTCGGATTCTGCCATGGGCCAGACCACGTTGCGCCCCGAGATCGCCGGTTCACCCACCGCTCGTTCGTCCTCCGTGAGTTCGAAGGGCGTCGCGCGCTCGACGGCGATGACCACGTGTTCGTCAACGTGGCTGCCATCGAAAAGAAGTGCGCGATAGCGCACGACATGGGGACCATCGGCGACCTCTTCAAGATCCCAATACGCGGTCACCCTTGCCGGCGCCTTCGCATCTCTCGGTACGATCTTCGATCCAACGAAGGATTCGAGCGGACGAAAATCCCGCCCGGCGAGACCGGCTGCAACGTCGATCGAGAAAGACGCGAGGTCCCGACCCCCGGCCAGACCTACGATCTCGATCGGACCGGCCGCGGGGTCGTGAACGCTGGCAGAGACGGGTCCCTCAATCGCGAGCACGAGATCGGGGAGCGTTCCCGACAGGAGCCTCGGCAGATCGAGTCCACCCACTCCGTAGGTTGGATCGTGACCGGGCAGACCGTGGTCGCGGCCGCTGATTCGGATCAGGCGCCTGACCTCGGAAGGTAGAAGCTCCGGCCGCAGGCTTCGCAGCAGTGCCACTGCGCCGGTCACATGCGGGGCCGACGTCGAGGTACCCGCGAAGCGCAGATATCGATCGCCGACCGAGAAGTTCACCTCCTCCGGCGCAAGGGCGCTGGTCAGAAGCGACAGGATGTTGCGATGCGCAGCCGCAACGCCGGGGGCGTTCCGGGGACCGCCGCCCGGAGCGACCAGGTCGACTCCCCAGCCGCGACTGGAAAAGTCCGCAAGGCGCTCGTCGAAGCCCAGCGCGCCGACCGTGATCACGAGGTCCGTGTTCTCCGGGCTGCGGAACACGACATCCTCGGAGCTGTTTCCGGCGGATGTGACGACGACGGTTCCCAGCGCTTCGACGTGGGCCAACACGTCTTCGGCGAGAGGATTGCTCGGACATCGTTCGTCACATGACCAGCTGTTGTTGACGACCGAGGCACCCTGCACGGCGGCATAGAGCACGGCGCGCCACAGCACGGAGGTTTCCGCAGCACCGTCCACCGGGAAGGCCTTGAGTGCCATGATCCTGGCCCGCGGCGCCACGCCGACGATGCCTTGCCCGTTGTTCGCAACCGCCGCGATCGTCCCGGCAACATGCGTCCCGTGGCCAATTTCATCGAAGGGATCGGAGTCGGAAATATCTTCCGGCCCGTCGAAGAAACCATCCTCGTCTGCATCGATCGACGCGGCGAAATCGAATCCCGTCAGGTCATCGATGAAGCCGTTGCCGTCGTCGTCCAGGCCATTTAGATCTTCGGGGCCCGCCCGACCGTCCCCATTCAAATCTTCCCCCGGATTCACCCAGACGTTGTCTGCGATGTCGGGATGGAAGCGGTCGAGGCCGGTGTCGACGACGGCGACGACGATCCCCTCTCCCTGCGTCTGGCCCCAGACTTCCCTGGCCCCGATCTGATCGAGTCCCCAGAGATCCGGATAGGGCTGGCCCCAGGCACCCGAGGACTCGAGGTAGGGATCGTCGAACGCCGGTGCGAGCTGGTCCAGCGCGAGGGCGTAATCGGGCTGTGCGTATTCGACGTGGAGATCCGCGCGCAGGGCGTCCGCCACGGCATCGACGTCCTCTCCCGGAGGAACCACGAGCCTGTACACGTGTGAGAGGTCCGGCAGGTCTCGGCTGGCACCGGCGTCACGGCCTGCACCCCTGCGGGTAGAACGGGCGCGTTCCAGCCGAGAGGCGAGGCGCCTGCGCTCGGCCCTAAAATCGGGTCCGACCGTCCGGCGGAAGACCGCCTCGTGTCGCCCGAGCCCGAATCGCTCGTGCAGCCGATCGATGCTCGGATCGCGATCGGCGGTATGGGCCTCGAATCGTTCTCCTCGGGTGGTCAGTCTCTCTGCACATTCGAGCAGGGCGTGTTCGCCGCGAGATCTGTATTTGACCAGGAGGCTCCGAGATCCTGCGGAGTCTCCTGGGTTCTCGCGGGGTGCGCGCGCGGCGGGGGGCGGGTCGGAGTGGGAGCGGGGTGAAGCTGCACCCGCAGGGATGGCCCAAGACGTCACCAGTAGGAGTGCGATCAGAGCAAGCCCGTGGAATGGAGACAGCATCGGCCCCACCGGTTCCGTCGGGTCGTCCCTTTTCATTGGGTCCGTGTAGCTCGCAGCCGAGGACCGAGAGCTCCGGAGGCGCCGCTGAGCGCCGACTGAGAGCAATCTTCGGTGGGCTCGGGCGGTCGGGCAGCGTGACCCAACACGATGCAGCAAGCGCGCTCGTAAAGCGACTGAACAAGCGCAGAGCGATGCGGCGTTTTCCGAACCTCTTGCCCGCTGCGATGGCTTCCCAAACCCAATCTGAGCCCCTTCTCGTTAAACGTTGACGCCATCAGACGGGCCACCCTACGTCCTTCTCCACGCTGTTGAGTCTGGCACCCAGTGGCTCTCATAGGTGCGGTTCGGTATTGTGGGACCCTTGGATTCTACGATGAATCCGGCTCTCATAGGAAGGAGAAATCTGATGCTCAAGTGCTGGGGGAGTATCCTGGTTGCGGCGGGGATGATGCTAGTGGCGAGCGCGACTTTTGCGCAGGACGCACAGGAGGCGCAGGTCTCGTGTGACACGAACACCGATATTGACGGGGACGGAATCACGGGCCCGCGCGATTTTGCAATCCTCAAGGGCGCCTACGGTACGAACGAGGGGGACTCCGACTTCGTGGCCGCGGCAGACCTGAATCACGATGGCTGGGTGACCACACTCGACTACCAGGTCATGCTGGTGTGCAACTAGAGCGATGACGATTGCGCCGGAGGGGGCCGAACGAGGCTTCTGTCGCGACGCGATGAAGATGAAGATCAAGATCAAGATCAAGATGAAGAACGCTCACTGCAGGACCGACGGGCGCGGAGAGCGTCCTGGGTTCTTAGACTTGCCCCGGTCGATGCCGACCCCGGCGACGGAGAATGGATAAGATGCGCTTGTTTGTTTTTGCAATCGCCACGGCGGCGATATTTCTCTCGGCCTCGACGGCTTTTGCTGCGGCGACTTGGACGGTCATCGCGACGACGTCCAACGGCGCCCCACTCTCGGCCGTGCCAGTCGGTATCCAGATTCGTCTCGATATCACGCTTCGAACGGACGACTTCGCCTTTTCGGTCGCGGGTTCGGTCAACAAC
>JAPYTP010000104.1:12284-21056 GCA_029941885.1 Myxococcota bacterium | reverse complement strand
ATACTACGCATTCTGACAACTAAGCCCCGGCGGGGATAGGTGGCCCCTTTCGGGGAGATTTTCTACAACCGCATCCGAAGGCATTCGACGATCGGGAACGTCAGTCCCGTAACGTTCGAGGAAATGGATCAGGCCACGAGGGCCTGCGCCGCATAACTAAGAGGGTGTCCAGTTTTCTGGAACAAGGTCACCCCGGTCCTCGCCCGTTTCGAGGTCCGCAAAGTGCCGCTCGCACGCTTGCCGTACGAATTTTCAGGCGACAACCTCTCCGGATTTCACATCGAGCGCGTACTCGTGAATATGCGCGGTGGAGTGGTCAGGTCCCACGATTTGTAAGCTCCGCGAGCGGATCCTGAGCCTCACGCTTCTCCCCAGGCCCCCGGATCCGAGTACGCGCTGAGGGCGTCAATCCAAACTCCTGAATCATCGCGTGTAGCCGACGCCAAGCATCCGACCTCTGCGCCACCGACGGTTGTGAGCGGTGTGCGCCGATCAAAAAAGGCCGGAGGTCCGGTCGCCTATCTTCCGCAACCTCAAGATGGGTCGATGCGGGACCAGCGCGGGACCGATTCTCGGTGTTATTCGAAACGTGAAACCCGTCTAAAGCGGCTCTAGGGCCTGAAAACAGGGGTTTTAATGGTGGAGCCGGCGGGAATCGAACCCGCGACCTCTTGAATGCCATTCAAGCACTCTCCCAACTGAGCTACGGCCCCAACGGGAGGCCGATCCTACCGGGAGCGGAGGACCCTGTCAAAGCGAACCAGCCGCAGCGGTGGTTTTCGAGGCCGTGGGGCGGGCAGAACGCTCGACTTGCGTGGTATGCTGCGGCCCCCGCTGCCGGAGTGGTGGAATTGGTAGACGCAGGGGACTCAAAATCCCCCGGCCGCAAGGCCGTGCGGGTTCGATTCCCGCCTCCGGCACCACTGAATCCTTTCGGGCGTTTCCGCCCGGTCTTTCGTCGCACCCAGACCGACTTTCGAGCCGCCTCGATGGCACTGCCGCTTTGCTCGGGGTGGATCGGCCGGATCGCCAATGGGTCTGATCTGCTGGGATGCGTCTGAATGGGTTTCACGCGTTACCCTGTGCATGCCCCTTCCGGAGAGCATTTCGATGACGGATGGATCTGCAGTTCCCCTTCGGCCCGATCAGTTCGACCGTTATCGGCGCCATCTGACGCTGCCCGGGTTCGGTCTCGACGGGCAGCAGCGACTGCTCGACAGCTCGGTGCTGCTGATCGGCGCGGGGGGCCTCGGATGTCCGTCGGCACAATACCTCGCCGCAGCCGGCGTCGGGACGATCGGACTGATCGACGACGATGTCGTCGATGCCTCGAATCTTCAGCGGCAGATCCTCTACTCGACCGAGGACGTGGGTCGGCCGAAAGTCGAGGTCGCGAAGGAACGGCTCGAGGGACTGAACCCCGATGTGACGATTCGTGCGATCCGGACCCGGCTCGATTCGAGCAACGCTCTCGAGCTCTTTGCCGACTACGATGTGATCGTTGACGGGACCGACAACTTTCCGACCCGCTACCTGACGAACGACGCTTGCGTTCTGCTCGGGAAGCCAAATGTGCATGGGTCGATCTTCCGGTTCGAGGGACAGGCGAGTGTCTTCGATTCACCCAACGGCCCCTGCTATCGATGTCTCTACCCCGAACCGCCGCCGCCGGGAGCGGTGCCGTCGTGCGCGGAGGGCGGCGTGCTCGGGATCCTGCCGGGGACGGTGGCTCTCGTTCAGGCGACGGAAACACTGAAGTTGTTGACGGGGTTGGGACGGTCTCTATCCGGGCGATTGCTGCACTACGACGCTCTCGAGATGGCCTGGCGCGAGTTCAAGATGAAGAAGGATCCGGATTGTCCGATCTGCGGAGAAAATCCGACGATTCGCGAGCTGATCGACTACGAGGGGTTCTGCGGGATGCCCGCGCGCGAGGGGCAGGAGATCGAGCAAATTCGGCTGTGTTCCGCCGCCGAATACGCCACTCGGCGAGACGGGGGCGAGAAGATCGTGCTTCTCGACGTGCGTGAGTCCGACGAAGTGGAGCGCGCGAAGATCGGAGGGACCCAGTGGATCCCCCTCGGTGAGCTGGAGGCCCGAATCGGGGAACTGACTGCGGCCAGGTCGAGCCCGATCGTCGTCTACTGTCACCACGGCGGGCGCAGCGAAAAAGCGGTGCGACTCTTGCTCGAGCGGGGCTTCTCTGGTGTCGAGAATCTGGATGGCGGCATCGAGGCCTGGTCCCTCACCGTGGATCCCTCGGTTCCCCGCTACTAGCGCCCCGCACGGGACGAGGTCGCCCACGACCTTTTTCTCACCGGATCGACAGCGGCCCAGCGGTGTGATTCCGTTGGTCTGCGGCTCTGTGCCGACCCGATCAACCACCGGAGAAAATCTTGGCCACCACGAAGTTGCCCGATCCGCTCGCGCGTCGTCACCTCATGGAAGGGGGCCTGGATCCCAAGAGGGCCCGCGACTATGGAGAGGCGTATCTCGCAGCCGGGCGGGAGGTCGAGGCCATCGACTTCTTCGCGATGGCCGAGGCCACGGATGCGCTCATCGAACTTCAGGCCACGGCGGTCGAGCGCGGCGATGCCTTCTTGATGCGCGCGGCCAGCGGGGCGCTGGGCGACGACCCGTCGTCGGAGACCTGGTCGCGACTCGCCGAAGCGGCGGTGGCGGCCGGGCGGGAACAGGACGCGGAGACCGCACACCGGATGGCGACGGTGGTGGACTAGAGCGGGCCGAGCACGCTCCCGCATATCCCGTGTCGTCGTAGAGGGAAGAAGAAACTTGGTGCAGCGCGAGATCCGGATCGAGAACGCGCGCTCCCACAATCTTCGTGGCGTCGCCTGCAGCATTCCCCTCGGCGCGCTCACCGTCATCACCGGGCCATCCGGATCCGGAAAATCGACGCTGGCCTTCGACACGCTCTACGCCGAGGGACAAAGACGATATGTGAGTTCACTGTCCGCCTATGCCCGTCAATTCCTCGAGCGCCTCCCGCGTCCCGAGGTCGACCTGATCTCGAACCTCCCACCGGCGATCGCGATCGAACAGCGCAACGGTGTGACCGGTGCGCGCTCGACGGTTGGGAGCGCCACGGAAGTCCTCGACCATCTGCGTCTGCTCTACGCACGCATCGGTGCGACGATCTGCCCTGATTGCGAACTGCTCGTCGATGCCGGGGGGATCCTCGCGACGGCGGATCGCATCGCGAATGACCATGCAGGCCAGCGGATTCTGATCGTTGCGCCGGTTCGAAGCGGGGAGGGTCGCGCGGCCCAGGTGCGAGACGCCCTGGTCAAGGACGGGCAGACCCGGCTCCTCGACGAGACCGGGGAGGTCGTCGACCTGCTCGAATCGACGCCGAGGCGGAAGCCGTCGAAACTGGTCCCCTGGTGGCTCCTGATCGATCGAATCGCCCTACGCGGGGAGGAGAGCGAACGCGCTCGACTGATCGAAGGGGTGTCGGAAGCCTTCGCTCGCGGCCATGGAGAATTCGTGGTTCGCCGAGCCGGAGAGGGCGAGACGACCTATCGGGAGGGGCGGGCCTGTGACGCATGCGGCCGTCGCTTTCCGGAACCGAGTCCGGGACTCTTCTCCTTCAATAATCCACTGGGTGCCTGTGCCACCTGCGAAGGATTCGGGCGCATCGCAGAGATCGACTGGGACCGCGTCGTTCCGGATCCGACCCGGAGTCTGGCGGACGACGCGATCGCGCCCTTTGCGACGAAGACCTCGAGGCGACTCAAGCGGTCCTTGCTCGAGGCCTGCGAGGAGGTCGGGCTCGATGTCGATCGCGCCTTCGGTGAACTCAGCAAGGATGAACGACGCTTCGTATTCGAAGGGGACGGGGATCACTGGGGCGGTGTTCGGGCGTTCTTCGATTGGCTGCAGGGACGCCGCTACAAGGTCCAGGCGCGCGTACTGATCGCGCGACACCGTCGCTTTGATCCCTGCCCGGACTGCGGGGGCACACGTCTATCCGAGGACGCGCGAGCCGTCTCGATCGAGTCCAGGACGATTGCCGACCTGGCGCGCTCGACGCTGGCGGACCTGCTTCTCTGGACGGAGGATCTCGCTTCGCGTGAGGTGGGCGGCGCGGCGGCCACCCGATTACTCGAGTTGATCCGCACCAAACTGCGCACGATCCACGCCGTTGGGCTCGGATATCTGACTCTCGACCGGACCGTGCGCACGCTCTCGGGTGGGGAGGCCCAACGGATTCAATTGGCGACGGCGCTCGGCGGCAGCCTGACTGCTTCGCTCTACGTGCTCGACGAGCCATCGATCGGACTCCACGCGGCCGATCTCGAACGCCTCTTGCGTGTACTCGAGGCCATTCGAGATCAGGGCAATACCGTGGTCGTCGTCGAGCATGCGCTGCCGGTGATCGAAGCGGCGGATCACGTGATCGACCTCGGGCCCGGCGCCGGCAGACAGGGTGGCGAGATCATCGCGGCGGGAACGGTCGCAGACATTCGGGCGAACGCCGCGTCGAAGACCGGGGCGGCGCTGCGAGGCGAACTCGGCGGTGGTCGGCGTGAGCCCCGAGACCTGTCGCGAACGCCGCGATTGCAGATCACGGATGCACGGGTGAACAATCTGCGAGATCTCAGCGTTGCGATTCCGCTTCGAGGACTCGTCGCGATCACGGGCGTGTCCGGGGCGGGCAAGTCGACGCTGCTTCACGACGTGCTCGTTCCGGGTCTGGCGCCGCGGACTTCCCTCGATCCCGGGCGTGCGGTCGCGGCGCGAATCGAGGGAGCCGAGCGAATCGACGAGGTGATCGTCGTCGACCAGTCGCCCGCGACCCGCAGCCTCCGCTCGAATCCGGCGACCATGACCAAGGCATTCGACGCGATCCGGCAGCGATTTGCCGCCACCCGGGAAGCCAGGGCGCGCGGTTGGTCCGCGGGAACGTTCTCGTTCAATGTGGCCGGCGGGCGTTGCGACGAATGTGAGGGCGCGGGAGAAGTCGTGATCGACATGCAGTTTCTCGACGACCTGCGTGTGCCCTGCGACGCTTGCGGTGGAAAACGATATCGACGGGAAGTGTTGGATATTCGCGTGGGCGGTCGTTCGATCCTGGACGTGCTCGAGTTGAGTCTGGAAGAAGCCTGCGAGGTATTCGCTTCGGATGCGAAAATTGCGGGTCGGCTGGAACCGTTGGTCAAAGTCGGACTGGGGTACCTGTTGTTGGGGCAGCCGCTCTCCACTCTGTCCGGCGGGGAGCATCAGCGCCTGCGGCTCGGGCAGGCCCTCGTCGCAGGCGCCGGGCACACGCTCTACATCTTCGACGAACCGACGACGGGCCTGCATCCCTCGGATATCGCGGTCCTGCTCGAATGCTTGAACGAGGTCGTCGATGCCGGGTCGAGCGTGATCGTCGTCGAGCACGATCTGGATGTGATCCGGGCCGCGGATTGGATCGTCGATCTCGGTCCTGGCGGGGGACCCGAGGGCGGAAAGTTGATCGCGGAGGGGCCTCCGGCGCACGTGGCGGCTGTCTCCGGATCGCTGACCGGTCGCCTGTTGGGGAGCCTCCCCTAACAGATAATTCCCCTCAGATCGTCGCTCTGGGTCTCCGATGGAGACTCCGTGAGTGCGAATCTTCCATCCGCTGACGCCGAACCCGACGTCGATGGCCCTGGCATTACAGTGAGCGGATCGCTCAGATCGGTTCGGCACTGGTTCGGGACGGCGCGCTCGGCGTCATCCTGATCGACGGGTCGCCGCTCGAGCGGATCGAGCGCAGCTATGGCGTCCAGGCACACCGCAAGGCATCGGACATGCTGCGCAGCCTGGTTCGCGAGGCGTGTCGGCAGGACCTTTCGGAACACGATCTCGTGCTCGGTGGATCCTCGAGTCCCGATGAGCTCGCCATCTTCTTCTTTCGAGCGCGCGGGGACGACCGTTTCTACCGCGAGCGTCTGCCGGAACTCGCGAATCGACTGCTCGAACGAATCTCCGCGGACGGCCAGAAGATCGTCTATCCCTACGATCGGGATTCTCCGTACCTGCCGATCGGGCACGCGACGGTGTTCCACAATCCGGGTCTCGGTCACGAACGTCAGATCCTCGAAGCCTTCGAACACGCACGCCGCGGTGCCGCCCTGAACGCTTCGATCGCCCAGCGTGAACGTCATCGGATGTTCCAGGACCTCGTTCTCGCCGAAGGCGTGGCGATTCTCTACGAACCGATCGTCAATCTCACGACCCGCGAAATGCTTGGCCATGAGGCCCTGGTCCGCGGTCCCTGGAAGAGCGAACTCCACTCTCCGGCGCGACTCTTCCAACTCGCGGAAGAAACGGGTCTCGTATTCGAACTCGATTGTCTGTGTCGACGAACTGCGTTGCGAGGGGCGCGTGGTGTCGAGGCCGGTTGCAAGCTCTTCCTCAATTGCTTGCCCACGGCGATCCACGATTCCGCCTTCCGCGGCGAGGTGCTTCGTCAGACTCTCGAGGACCTGCGGTTGCGCCCCGAGGACATGGTCTTCGAAATTTCCGAACGCGAATCGATCGACAACTTCTCGATCTTCCGGGATGCACGCGACCCCTACAAGGACCTCGGGTTCCAGATCGCACTCGACGATACCGGCGTGGCGTATGGCAGCCTCGAAGCGGTCATGGAGCTGGCCCCCGATTTCATCAAGGTCGATCTGTCGCGGGTCCGAGGCATCGACACCGACCCACCCCAGCAGGAACTCCTGCGCGCGCTCCATGTGGTCGCCGACAAGCTCGGGGGCCAGATCATCGCCGAGGGCATCGAGACGAGCGAAGAGCTCGAAACGCTTCAGCACCTCGGAATCCCCTACGGCCAGGGCTCCCTCTTCGGCCGCGCCGCGCCCCTCCGACGCAATCGCTGAGGCGATCCCCAACCTGGTGCTTTGCTCGAAGGGAGCGCCGCGATCGGCACACGAATTCATCGTTTTCGTGCCGATGAATGGAGCGGCGTCCCGAGTCGGGCGCTTTCGCCTCCGACACAGTGAGCAATCCGGCCGTGGAGAACGATGGCGGCGAGGGACGGGAATCGAACCCGCCTGGAACGCGGTGACGCGCTCCACACTCGATTTGAAGTCGAGGCCGGGCACCAGCCGCGGAAACCTCGCCGCGGCGGATCCTAGCGCGCAGATCGCGAAGTCGGAGGCTCATGATCGAACATCCCCTCGTCGGTGTGAACGGTTCCCACTCGACGGACTTCGTGTCATCCTTGGTGCGTGCCGGATTATTCACTCGGTGATGTCGCTCGAATCCTCAAGGTGTCGCCGCGCCGGCTTCGCTATTGGCACAAGACCCAGCTGGTCGAGCCGCCTCCGGCGGAGATCGCAGGCGGTGAGGACGAGGACGACCCGGAGGTGAGTAACGGGTACGGGTTTCGCGACCTCGTCGTGCTGCGCGCAATCGTGTCCCTCGTCGACAGGGGCATCCCGCTTCAGCGGATTCGCCGCAATCTCGAAACCCTGCGAGACCGTCTCCCGAACATGGACGATCCCGCCGCCGCCCTGCGACTCTGGGATGATGAGTCCGACCGTCTGGTCGTCCGTCATGACGGTCGACTCGAAGAGACCGGCGGGCAACTGCTCCTCGAATTCGTGGACGAGGCGGTCGGTTCGAGGCAAACGGTGGCGTCTCTGGCGGAGTTCGAAGCCGAACCGGAACGGGCTGCCCACGAGGCGATGTCGAGCGCGGTGGAGTGGTTCGAGAGGGGCTGTGAGCTCGATGCCGACTCATCGAAGTGGGCCAAAGCGGTCGAGGCCTATGAGACGGCGCTCGAGATTGAGCCGGATTACTCGGATGCCTACTGCAATCTGGGCGCCGTCCGGTACAACCAGGGACAGCGCGCCGAAGCTCGTCGCGCCTTCGAGGCCTGTCTCGCTCGGGAGGCGGACCACGTCGAGGCAAACTTCAATCTGGCGAATGTGCTCGAGGAAGAGGGCGATGACCGTGGGGCCCTCGCGCATTACCGTCGAGCGCTGGCAGCCGATCCACTCTATCCCGATCTACATATCAATCTCGCGCTGCTCTACGAGAAGATCGGGCGACCCCGACCCTCATGCGGTCATTGGCGACGCTACCTCCAACTCGATCCCAAGGGCCCCTGGGCGGAAGTGGCACGCATGAGACTCGACCGGGAGCTGGACCAGGCCTGATTGCGCGTTAGCTCTCGCGTTCCGAAATGAAGGCGCGGTAGCCGTTCGCATCGAGCAGGCTTTCGAGCTCGGCCGGGTTGGTCGGGTTGGTCGGGCGCAGCGCAAAGAGCCAACCGTCGCCATAGCACGCTTCGTTCACGAGTTCCGGTTGTTCTTCGAGCGCTTCGTTGATGCTCAGCACCTCGCCTGAGATCGGTGCGAAGAGATCCGAGACCGCCTTGACCGATTCGATCGTACCGAAGGGCACCCCGGATTCGATTGCGGTGCCGACCGCCGGTAGCTCGACGAAGACGATGTCTCCAAGCTGGCTCTGGGCGAAATCGGTCACGCCGATCACGACCCGGTCCCCCTCGCGTCGTACCCACTCGTCCTCCCTGGTGTAGACCAGCTCTTCGGGAATCTCGAAATCCGCCACGCGCAATCCTCTCGGGAAGGTTCTTCGGGGTGAGTCGTGAGTCGAAATGGGGGTGAGCGCCAGCCGGATGGAGCCTCAGCCAGATGGAGCCTCAGCCGGATGGAGCCTCAGCCGGATGGAGCCTCAGCCGGATGGAGCCTCAGCCGGATGGAGCCTCAGCCAGATGGAGCCTCAGCGAAAGGGAGTTTCGACGATCACCGC
>JAPYTP010000104.1:0-12184 GCA_029941885.1 Myxococcota bacterium | reverse complement strand
GATGGAGCCTCAGCCAGATGGAGCCTCAGCGAAAGGGAGTTTCGACGATCACCGCCGAGACCTCCTTGCCCCGGATCAAGATCGTAAGGGCCTGTCCGAGTTCGCTCCGCGAGCGGGGAACGTAGCCGAGGCCGATCGACTTTCCGAGGGTCGGTGAGGGTGCGCCCGACGTGACGCGTCCGATGATCGCGCCTTCGTGGGCGATCTCGTGGTCGGCGCGAGCGATGCCGCGGCCGGTCATCTCGAAACCGACGAGTCGACGCGGGTCGGGTTCTGCCTCACGCTCGGCGAGGGCCGCTGAGCCGATGAACCCCGATCCGAGAGGTTTTACGAAACGATCGAGGCAGGCCTCGAAAGGGGAAGTCGTCGCGTCGAGCTCGTGTCCGTAGAGGGGAAGGGCCGCTTCGAGTCGCAGGGTGTCCCGTGCTCCGAGTCCAGCGGGCAGAACGCCATCGCCGGAGCCCTCCTCGAGGATGGCTTCGAAGAGCCTCGTTGCATCGGTATTCACCACGTAGATTTCGAAGCCGGGGGAGCCGGTATAGCCCGTGCCCGACGCGAGGACGCGGATCCCGGCGATATCGCAGCGTGCGACGCGAAAGCGCTTCGGGAGCGGAGTCTCGACGGAGGTCAGGCGACCGAGTACGCCGGCTGCGGCAGGTCCCTGGAAAGCGATCAAGGAGGTCGCACGACTGCGATCCTCGATCTTGACGCCGCCGCCGACCCTCGACTCGATCCAGGCGCGGGCAGGCTCGACATTCGACGCGTTCACACACAGAAAGAGCGCGTCTTCGGCGATCCGCGTCACCATCACGTCGTCGATGCAGCCGCCCTCGTCGTTCAGCATCAATCCATAACGCGCGCGCTCGACGGCGAGCGTAGCGACCGGGCAGGTGACCAGGGCCTCCGTCGCTTCGATGGCACGGCGGCCGGATATCTGGATCTGGCCCATATGCGACACATCGAAAAGCCCTGCGCATTCGCGGACGGCCTGATGCTCTGCCTTGATCGATGAGTATTGAACCGGCATGCCCCATCCGGCGAAGGAGACCATGCGTGCGCCAAGGCGGACGTGGGTGGCATGGAGCGAGGTTCGACGTTCTTCGCTCACGGCTCCTCCGTTCATCGGGTCGGCTCGATGCCCTTCCGCGAAAGATAGGCGTTGAGGGTATTGCGCAGCAGCATCGTGATCGTCATCGGCCCGATCCCACGGCGGGAAGGGGTGATGATCGCAGCGATTCCTTGCGCGGCGTCGAAGTCGACGTCTCCGATGAGTTTTCCGTCGACCTCGCTCACCCCGACGTCCATCACCGCGGCACCGGGTCGGATCCAATCGCCTTTGACCATGCGTGGTTTGCCGGCTGCGGCAACGAGGATGTCGGCGCTCCGGCAGACTCCTGCGAGGTCCTGCGTTCTCGAATGGCACATTGTGACAGTCGCGTTCTGTTGCTGAAGCAGGATCGAGACGGGTTTGCCGACGATATTGCTGCGGCCGATGACGACGGCGTGCTTGCCGGCGATCTCGATCCCATGGCGTTCGAGTACGGCCATCACCCCGAGCGGGGTGCAGGAAATTAGCCGGGCGTTGCCGAGCAGCAGGCGACCGAAATTCAGCGGATGGATCCCGTCTGCATCTTTTGCGGGATCGACCGCCTCTGCAATGGTCTCCGGAGAGATGTGCTTGGGGAGCGGGAGCTGAACGAGGATTCCGTCAACGCTGTCATCGGCGTTCAATCGATCGAGCAGCTCGAGCAATTCCTTCTCGCTCGTCGACTCTGGGAGGATGTGTTCCGAGGAGTCCGCGCCGATTCGGGTGCAGGCCCGCTGCTTTCCCTTGATATAGGACTTGCTTGCCGGATCGTCGCCGACGAGAACGACGACGAGGTGCGGCGCGCGATATCCGCCGGCGACGAGCGCCTCGATCTCCGTCTTCATCCCGTCGCGTAATTGGTTGGCGATCGCCATGCCATCGACGACGACGGTTTCGATTCCACCTCCCATTACGCTGCACTCTTTCCGGAGCCCTCGCTGGAAGCTCCTGATTTCTTGGCCTGACCGCCGCTGGTTGCCGAGGACTTGCTCTCCGACTTGCTGCTAGCAGAATCGCTCTTCGGCTCCGAGGACGACTCCGAGGACGACTCCGAGGATGAAGCGGCAGAACCCTCGCTGCTGTCGCTCGTGCTGGCTTTCTTCGAGTCCGCACTGCTGCCGTAGCCGTCCGAATACCAACCGCCGCCCTTCAGGATGAAGTTGGGGGCCGAGAGTAGCCGCTTCGCCTTGCGAGATTTGCATTCAGGGCAAGTCTTGACGGGATCTTCGGTGATGCGCTGCTGGCGTTCGAACTCGAATCCACATTTCTCACACTGGTAGTCGTAGGTCGGCATCGACTGAGGCTCCTCTAACGCGGTTGCGCTCCCGGTCGGATCCGGGCCCCTGACAGGGTCCTGTTAATCCGCTGAATCGTGCTGGGGCGCACCGGCCCCACGCGGTTGAAAGGTTGCGGCGGGTCCGGGTCGGCGCCTTTGATATCTCATTGGGACGTAGCTGCCAACGGGGGCTGTCAGGGGGCTGGCGTGCGGGGAAGGGACGTCGGGAAATCAGGCGATCGAAGAGTCTTCCACGTGTTCGGCCGGGGAGACATTCGCGTCCCTTTCATCGGCGGATTCGTAGACGGAGCGCTTCAGAAAGGCGACGGTTCCCTCCTCGAGCCCCTGCACCAGTGGGTCCTGTTCGGGGTCCGCCTCGAGGGTTTCGAGAATGGCAAGGTGTGTCTCGGCGGCGCTGCGAAGGGTTTCGGCCAGCCTCGTACGCAGGGAGCGCATCTCACGGATGTCCTGCCCGAGTCGGGCGGCACGACGGTGTGAGGCGTCGAGGATCTTTTCGGCGCGCACCTCGACCTCCGCCAGTCGAAGTTCCGCCTCGCGCGCAGCGGTTCGGCTCATCTCCTCGGTCATCGCCTGAGCGCTCAGGAGGGTCTCCTTCAGCAGTTGCTCCTGGGCAGAGAGCTCCTCCACACGGCCCTCGAGTCGCCTGATCTTGTCGGTCTGGCTGTCGGTTTCGCGCACCAGGCTCTCGTAGTCCTCGGAAACGATGCGCAGGAAGGCATCGACTTCATCGGGATCGTATCCGCGAAAACGGGAGGCGAACTGGTGGTTCTGGACGTCTAGCGGGGTCATGCGCATGGGCCAAATCTCCTGGCTGTCGATCGGGAGAGTGAACTCCCCCCGGCAGAAAATCGGCCAGAAGCCCGTCGACCTTGAGGAAATCGAGCACATCCGTTCGCGACCGCCCGACCGGCGAGGTGACCTGGGGGCGGGATCGGCCTGAGAAAGCCCTGAGAGCGTCCTCATTCGTCCCTGAGCGCCCGGGAGCGTTCGGTCGCGGCGCGGACTGCGTTGTACAGCGCGGCGCGGACACCGCCGGCTTCGAGCTGCTCGAGCCCGGCAATGGTCGTCCCGCCCGGGGAAGCCACCTGGTCCTTGAGCACGCCGGGATGGGTTCCGGTCTCGAGGGCGAGCTTCGAGGCGCCGAAGACCGTCCGAGTGGCGAGAGACTGGGCCACCTCCCGGGGCAAGCCCTCGCGGACACCGGCATCGGCCAGCGCTTCGATGATCAGGAATACGTAGGCCGGCCCACTCCCCGAGAGTCCGGTTACGGCATCGAGCAGTTCTTCGTTCGGGGCGCGCCAACACCAACCAGCGACGTTGAGTATGCCCTCGACGAGGACGAGATCCGCCTCGCCGACGGAATCGGCCGGGTAGTAGGCCGTCGCGCCAGCACCGACCAGCGCCGGCGTGTTTGGCATCGTGCGTACGATTCGGGCGCCGCTGGGCAGACCCGACTGGAGTGTTTCGAGGGGGATTCCCGCGGCGATCGATATCCACAGGGGCTTTTCGCAGGGCGAATCGTCGAGCGCGGCGAGCAGACCCGCGACCGTGCCGGGTTTGACCGCGAGAATGACGACGTCGGAGGCGGTCACGACCTCGGCATTATGTGCGGTCGTGCGCGCGCCGATCTCGTCTTCGAATTGGCTGCGCGCAGCGGGAAAGGGATCCGACGCGACGATGTGGGAGGGCGTGACTCCGGCTTCGACGAGACCTCCGGCCAGGGCGCGCGCCATCGCTCCGCAGCCGATGAATCCAATTCTCTGGCCCTCGAGGGTTGTATTCGCCATCGATCGAGCACTCCTTGTCCACCCGTCGCTCACGGATGATACTGGGACGTCGGCCCTCCGCCGTCTCAGTCGTTTAGTGGGGAACGATTCGCTCACCAAAGAGGGCCGTTCCGACCCGGACGAGGGTAGCGCCCTCTTCGATGGCGACTTCGAAGTCACCGGACATCCCCATCGAGAGAGCCGCCGATTCGAGTTGCGGCAGGTTGGCCTGCATCTCGTCTCGGATTTCGCGCAAGCGGCGAAAGACCGGTCGAGCAGCTTCGGGATCGGGGTTCCCTGCCGGGAGGGTCATGAAGCCGTCGAGTCGGAGACCCGGGTGCTCGAGAACACGTCGAGCGAGAGCCGGCAGCGCATCCGGTTCACAGCCACCTTTCTGGGGCTCCCCGCAGAGGCTCACTTGCAAGAGTATCCCTAGCCGGCGTCCCTCGCTATCGGCTCGGCGTGCGAGCGTCTCGACGAGTGCGGGCCGGTCGACGCTTTCGATCGCATCGAAGAGTCGTGCGGCCAGGGCCGCCTTGTTGCGCTGGAGCCGGCCGACCATTCGCCATTCGAGCTGCAGATTCTCGGTCGCGGGATCCGCCGCCAGCACCGATTCGATTTCGGGTCGGGTCTCGCGCGCCTCCTGGATATAGCTCTGGCCGAGGACCCGGAGGCCGGCCGCGATCGCGGCGAGGGTCCGCTCGTGGGGCTGCTTCTTGGCGACGCCGACCAGGGTGATTTCGCTCGGGTCACGCTCCGCGCGCCTTGCGGCGGCCACGATTCGCTCCCGGACGGCGGCATGGCGACGCTGGCCTTCGCCGAGCACGACGTCGGAGAGCTGAGAAATACCGAGCCGCGTCATCCTCTGAGATCCTCCTCGGAAAGGCCCGATGACGCGAGGAGTTCGAGGGTTTCCTCCAGCGGCAAGCCGATCACGTTAGTCCTGCTACCGGTCACCCCGACGATGAAACGGCTGCCTTCGCCCTGGAGCGCGTAGCCACCCGCTTTGTCGAGGGATTCTCCGACCGCGACGTATTCGATGAGTTCCTCCCGGGTTGCCGCGCGCATCTCGACCCGGCTCGTCACCACCCGCGAGACCGCCCCGGCGCCATGCGTCCAGGACAGCGCGATGCCGGTCATGACGCGGTGGGTCGTTCCGACGATTCGGGACAGGAGTTCGACGGCGTGTTCTTCGTCCCGGGGCTTGCCGAGTACGTCCTCGCCCGCGACGACGATCGTATCCGCGCCGAGCACGGGACGGGGCGGTTTCGAGGGCAGGCGTTCCGCCACTTCGAGGGACTTTTCCCGCGCGAGCCGCTCCACCAGCACTTCGGCCGGCTCTCCGGGTCGAGTCTTCTCGTCGACTTTCGAGACCACGACTTCGAAGCGGACAGAGGCGCTGCGGAGGATCTCCGAGCGGCGTGGCGACGCGCTGGCCAGGACGAGTCGGGGAGGGAGCGAATCGGGTCGAGTCGGGTCTTGCACGCTCCGCGATGTACCGAGGTGCCGGCGCCGAGTCAAGGCGTGGGTCGGTCTGCTGTCCGACACTTGCCCGATTGCGATAGCCTGAGAGCATGCGGATCACGCGATCGAGGCGGTCTCGGAGATCATGATCGCGACACGAGAGGGGTCCGGGCTGATTCACTCCCTGATCTTCGAGCCCTATTCCGGGGGCGGAGCGGATGATATCGCCGCTTCGCTCTCGAGCGTCGATGACATTCTGAACGAGATCAGGACCGGAGAGGGTGTTCTTCACGCGCTCATCTATGCGCCTGCCGAGGAAGAGAACGTCCTGCAGGATATGTCGGCCGCGCTGCAGGAACTCTCGGCGGCGGGCGGTTCGCTCAACCGGATCCTTGCGAAGATGGAGGAGGGGGAGGGCACGCTCGGACTGCTGCTCACCGATCTGACCGTCTTCGAGGATCTCAAGGTCCTGCTCGGCGGGGCGCAGCGGAGTACGCAGCTGCGATCGATGATCCGGATGGCCGTGGAGGGAGCTCCGGAGCCCGATTGACGCGGATTCGCTGAGATCGAGGTCCTGACCGCTGGGATCGGGATTTCGTTGCCAAGCCGTGGGGGGTCGAGTACGCTACTGCGCTCCTCCCGTCCCCCCTCCAACATGTTGGATTTGCAAAGCTTTTTGTCGAGCTCGGTCGGGAGATCAAGCCTGCGAGCGCGGATCGCCGTGGTGAAGCGGCCCGCGTGAATCGTGGAACGCCGACGGCGCGTTGGCATCGGATTCGAGAGCGAAAGGACCACGAAGAGATGGCGCAGATCGTAATCGCGAGCCGCCTGGGAGATGGGCGCGTCGTATTCTTGGCGGAGGGATCGAAGTCCGGTGCGGTCGAATGGGCAGCGCTGATCGGTGATTCGGCCGTCGCCGCGGACGATGCGGCCGCGACGGAATTGCTGTCGATCGCGGAGGCCGACGCTGCGGCCCGGCATCTGATCGTCGACCCCTATCTGATCGACGTGGAAGGCGACGGTGAGGGTTTATTGCCCACGAAATATCGCGAGGTGATTCGATGCCTCGGTCCGACCATCCGGATGGATCTCGGCAAGCAAGCCGAAGGAGCAGAGGTCTAGCAATATGTATCGCTACGACGAACTCGATCACGCGATCGTCCAGGATCGCGTCAAACAGTTTCGGCGCCAGGTCGAGCGCCGCATGGCCGGTGAGATCACAGAGGATCAATTTCGGCCTCTGCGACTCATGAATGGTCTCTACCTCCAGCTTCACGCCTATATGCTTCGCGTCGCCATCCCCTACGGCACACTCGATTCACGTCAGATGCGCAAGCTCGCGTATATCGGGCGCCGTTACGACAAGGGCTATGGCCACTTCACGACCCGCCAGAATCTTCAATACAACTGGCCCAAGCTCGAAGAGACCCCGGATATCCTCGCGGAACTCGCCGAGGTCGAGATGCACGCCATTCAGACCAGTGGCAACTGCATCCGCAACGTGACCTCCGATCAATATGCAGGCGCCGCCCGTGATGAAATCGAAGATCCGCGCGTGTGGTGCGAGATCGCACGTCAGTGGTCGACGCTGCACCCGGAATTTTCCTTCCTGCCGCGCAAGTTCAAGATTGCGATCACGGGATGCGAGCAGGACCGCGCTGCCGTCAAGGTCCACGACATCGGCATGATCATGAAGCGCGACGAAGCGGGGGAGGTCGGCTTCGAGGTGATTGTCGGCGGCGGTCTCGGGCGAACGCCTTTCATCGGAAAGACGATCCGTGACTTCCTCCCGAAGGAGCATTTCCTTTCCTACCTGGAGTCGATCCTTCGCGTCTACAATCAACTCGGTCGCCGAGATAACAAGTACAAGGCGCGCATCAAGGTCACGCTCCACGAAACGGGTGCCGAGGAATTTACTCGACTCGTCGACGAGGAATGGGCGGAGATCAAGGATTCGACGCTCAAGCTCCCGAAGGAAGAGATCGACCGCATCACGGCCCACTTTTCCCCGCCCGGGTTCCGGCCCCTCACGGACGATGCGCCCACAGCGGACAAGCGTGCCGAATCGGACGCGGCCTTCAGCAGTTGGCTGCGGCACAACATTGCGGAGCACAAGGCGCGTGGGTACGCGATTGCGAATATCTCACTCAAGCCCGTCGGGGAGCCGCCGGGTGATGCGACATCAGACCAGATGGATCTGATGGCCGATCTAGCGGACGAGTTCAGTTTCGGTGAGCTGCGAGTCACTCACGCTCAAAATATCGTGTTGCCTCATGTCGAACGGGATCGCCTGCCGGAACTCTTCGATCGGCTCGCGGCGGCCGGACTCGCGTCTCCCAACGTTGGTCTGCTCTCCGACATCATTTGCTGTCCAGGACTCGACTACTGCGCGCTCGCGAATGCGCGGTCGATTCCGATCGCGACGCAACTCACCGAGCGCTACACCGTCGAGAAGCAGGAAGAGGTCGGCGATCTCCAGATCAAGATCTCCGGCTGCATCAACGCCTGTGGACATCATCACGTGGGCCATATCGGGATTCTCGGCGTCGACCGAAAGGGCGAAGAGCACTACCAGATCCAGATCGGTGGTTCGGCAAGCGAAGACGCCACGCTCGGTAAGATCCTGGGCCGGGGTTTCTCCGCGAACGAGGTCGTCGACGTCGTCGACAAGATCATCGACACCTATCTCGAACTGCGCGAAGACGGGGAGGAGTTCATTGAAACCTATCGCCGCCTCGGGCAGGATCCCTTCAAGGAGCGGGTCTATGGTACTACTTGAACGGCGCGAAGACGGCGCCGCGGCGATCGAGGATCGCTTCACACGCGTGGACGATGAGACGCCCCTGCCGGCTTCCGGTGGTGTCATCGTGTCCCTCGCCCGATTGCAGGCCGAGAGAGATGTGCTGGTCGCGCACGACGGAGAACTCGGTGTCTGGCTCGCCTCGAGCGAATCGCCGAAGGCTTTGGCCGACGTGCTCGGCCAACTGGCAGTCGTCGCGTGCGATTTTCCGGCGTTCAGCGATGGGCGGGCCTTCTCGTATGCCCGTCTCCTCCGGGAGCGATACGGCTACAAGGGCGAGATTCGTGCGATCGGCGATGTGCTCCTCGAGCAGATCCCCTTCATGGTCCGCAGCGGCTTCAGCACCTTCGAGATCGATGATCCGAAGGCACTCGACGAGTTCAAGGCCGTCTGTGACGAGGTCCGCGTGGTCTATCAGCCGACCGGAGACGGCCAGACGACGGCACTCCAGAAAAGGCTCGATCGATAGCCCGTAGGCGGTGCCACCTCGCATGGTCACAGGACGGCGCCCAGCATGGATATACGTGACGGTTTCCTCGGTTCGATTGGCAACACGCCACTCATCCGTCTCGCGCGCGCCTCCGAGATGACAGGCTGCGAGATCCTCGGAAAGGCGGAGTTCCTGAACCCGGGTGGCTCCGTCAAGGATCGGGCTGCACTCGCAATCGTCGAGGACGCGGAAGAGAAGGGTCTGCTCGGACCCGGCGGCACGATCGTCGAGGGCACGGCCGGGAATACCGGGATCGGCCTTGCACTGGTCGGCAATGCTCGCGGCTACAAGACCGTGATCGTGATCCCCGAGACCCAGAGTCAGGAAAAGAAGGACATGCTGATGCTTTGCGGTGCGGATCTCCGGCAGGTCCCAGCGAAGCCCTACCAGGATCCGGGCAACTACGTGCAGGTCTCCCGTCGCCTCACAGATGAACTCGCCGGGTCGACGCCGCAGGGCGCCATCTGGGCGAATCAATTCGACAACGTGGCCAATCGCGAAGGGCATCGTCGCACGACCGGCCCCGAGATCTGGGACCAGACCGATGGTCGGGTCGACGGGTTCATCTGCGCCGCGGGAACGGGCGGGACGGTGGCCGGGGTCGGCCTGGCTCTCAAGGAACGCAATCCGGACGTTCTGATCGGGATTGCCGATCCGGACGGCGCCGCGCTCTATCACTACTACGAACACGGCTCGCTCAAGGCCTGCGGGACGTCGATCTCGGAGGGAATCGGACAGGGGCGCATCACCGCGAACCTCGAAGGGGCACCGATCGACGTCGCCTATCAGATTCCGGATAGCGAATGGCTGCCGATCGCATTTCGGCTGCTCAAGGACGAGGGACTCTGCCTCGGTGGCCCGAGCGGCGTGAACGTCGCGGGTGCGCTCCGGATGGCGGAGCGCCTCGGGCCGGGGCACACGATCGTGACGGTCCTCGCCGACTCGGGGACCCGCTACCAGAGCAAGATGTTCAACCCCGAGGTCTTGAAAGAGAAGCGTCTGCCGACGCAGGACTGGCTCTGAGCCGGGCGATGGACGTCGGCCGGCCGCCCCCCCATGCCTGACTCACTCGTACCCGACGGCGCGACGCTTCGGCGTCGTCTTCAGTGGCGTTTCCGCGGGGACGAGCGCCCCTACGGTGCGATCGAGCCCGCGCCCGGCCAGGAATCCGTGTGGGGCTATCCGCGCCCGCCGAAACTCGTTCCCGATTCGAGACGAATCGAAGTCCGCTTCGGTGACCGAAGGCTCGCCGACTCCCGGTGCGCGATCCGAGTCCTCGAGACCGCGAGCCCTTTCCCATGCGGGCGAGCCGGGGGCCCGAAGGGCGATCGCGACCTCGAAGGAGACGAAAAAGCCGACGACGAGTTCGCTTGCCCTGTTCGGTCCCGTCTCAGCTGATCCCGTACAGTGCCGCGGCGTTGTCGTGGACGACCGACTGGACCTGGTGCTCGCTCATGCCCTCGGTGATCTCGTCGATCACTCGCCGCGACTCAGGATAGGTCCCGTCGCCATGTGGGAAATCGGTCGCCCACATCACCCGCTCGAGATTCACGGCATTGATCACGTGTTGAACGCTGTAGTCGTCCTGGAAGGTCGCGTAGATGTTCTCGTGCACGTACTCGGAGGGCTTGCGCTGAATCGCACCGACCTCCATCCACCATCGGTGTTTTTCCCAGGCGTGGTCGAGACGAAACGCGAAGTGGGGAATCCAGCCGGCATCGTTCTCGACCATGATGACTTTGAGATCAGGGTGCCGCTCGAAGACGCCGCCAAGGACCATCATCATGACGATATTCTGATTGCCGCGAATCGTGATGATCTGTTGGATCATCCTCGGACCGCGCACCTTGACGTCCGGTCCCATACTGTCCCTGCTCGTCAGGATATGGAAGTTGATCGGCATGCCGTGCTCGATCGAGGCCTCCCAGACCGGGTCGTAGGCCGGGCTGTCGTAGTCTTCGAAATGCGGGTCACCGCAGAGCATCACACCTCGGAAGCCCATCGCCTTGAGTTCCCGGATCTCTCTCGCGCCTTCCTCGGCCGTTCGGCAGGCCATCATGCCGATGCCGAGCAATCGATTCGGCGCCGTCTCGCAGAATTCCGCCAGCCAGCGGTTGTACGCGTCCATGCAGGCTTTCTTGTAGTCGATATCCGGATGCAGGCAGATCACCATTCCGACGCTCGGGTAGATCACCTCGGCGGCGATTCCTTCCTCGTCCTGAATTTCGAGGCGCGCCTTCGGGTCGTAGCCGGCCGGATGGATCTCGTCCCAGTCGACCGGGATACCCCATTTCTCGGGCGGGACACCCGCGCGGCAGAGCGATCCCATCGGGACCTTCATGTCGAGGCCGGGGATCTCCATGAACGCGCCGAGGGCCTCGAGGTGGTAGGCCGCCCGGGGGCGTCGGTCGTAATATTTTCTTTCGATGCTCGCGAAGCTGTCTTCGGTTTCGGCGACATGGGAGTCGGCTGAGATGAGAGGGCGGTTTCCGATGGCCATGGTTGGCTTCTCCTTGCGGATCGACAGCGTCGAAGGTGGATTCGGGAGAGCTTAGCGATGCATCCCTGAATTCTCAGCCGTCGATCCGGGGGGGGGGGGTCGGTTCCCGAAAGCACTCAGCTCATCTCCCAGATCAGCTGTCCGTCGTCCCCCTCGTGACAACGCACGGTACCGTCCCGTTCGAGCTTCTTCAGATGGGACGTGACCGACTGTGCCGCCGCAGCGTACAGGTTTTCGGGGTAGCCGACGTAGATCCGCCGCACCATCTCCATCGGCTCGCGGTCTCCGGCCTCGAGCGCGTCGAGGATTTGCCGTTCTCGTGCGCGGCGATGGTCGAGGTATTCCTGGATCTTGACCGTCCCCTCGTCGATCCGGGGTCCGTGCGCCGGGTAGATATGCCCGGGTGCCTCCGCCAGCGCCCGTTTGAGCGAGTTCATGTAGTCACCAAGATCGCCCGAGGTCGCCGGAATCACGGTCGTACCGATCCCGAGTACGTTGTCGCCGCTGAAGAGGTTCCGTTCCTCCTCGAGCACATAACACAGGTGATCGGGGGCATGGCCCGGGGTGTAGATCGCGCGCAGGGTTGCGCCTTCCGTTTCGAGCACGTCGCCGTCACCGAGTATTTCGAGTGGACCGTCCGCGAGGGTGTCGGGATTATCGATGGCGATCGGGCTGACGTCGCCGCCCGGCCCGGTCATTCCCGAATCCGTCGGCCAGGGCATCTTGTAGACGGGGATCTCCTTGCCGAAATGCCCGCGGACCTGATTGACGCCACCGATG